>JANNNT010000509.1:0-5868 GCA_031398685.1 Rhodocyclaceae bacterium
CCATCATGAAACGTGACACGCGCTTTTTCATTAGCGCGCTTTGCGTGGTCGCAAAGGTGTGCAGCACGTAGCGGCGTGCGCCGGTGAACGTGCCCTGGTATCACCGTATTTCTGGCGCCCAGAAATGCGACCGACATCTCCCGACGATGCTGGAGCGTGACCCCTGAGGTCAGAAAACCTCCTGGTATCGGAGTGCCAAGAGGAACACCACTATTCAAAACCAGATTGTTTGCACATGCTGCAATTTGTTCAGTTGGGAGCAATGAGCATGGAGGCAGTGATGAATAGATACTGACGAGTAGGTCATAGGCGGTGAGGCCAGCCGATGACAGCTGACTCGTCTGCACAGTTGCATCCTTACTTTCGCTGTATTTCCACGCCGTAGTTCCGGTCCGGTGCGACAAGCTGAACTTGTTGCTGTCCCCGAAGAAGCGATTCTCCCGGCTGGCCGATATCCGGGTGCGCTCGGTCGGCGACCAATCAACGCCGGCACCTTTCGTGGTGTGCGCTTCCTTGCTCGAACTCAGGTAATCGTTAGCCTCTCTTCCTCCAAAAAGGGAAACCCGGAACTGGGGATCGATCTGGTAGGTGAGAACACCGTTTAGACGGTCAGCCTTATTGCTTCGACCGTTGCTGAAATCGTTAGTCCGGCTACTGGCATCAAGCGACCAGCCAAGGTTTGCCAGCGTCGTAACACCTTTTAGGTTCGCAACCAACTCCTTGGTGTCTGAATCGAAGGCCTGATTCGCTTTCGTGCTAGTGGTCGTCAGGTTATAGCGCAACTGGTAGTCGGCGAAACTGCCCAGCGTACCGCGAAAATTCGGGGAAATGCTGTACGTCGAGGTTTCCGTCGTGTTGTTGTTGTCGTTGGTGTTAACGTCCGAGGAGGTAGCCCCTCCAAATGCGGAGATACTCTGCTGCGAAATGTTACCTGTCGCGTCAATAAAGAACCAGCTATCCACAAGCTCCAGTGTCCCGAAGGCATTCAGCGAATTCTGCGTACGGTTACGATCGGAATCGTTCGCGTAAAGCAGATTATGCAACTGATAATTTAGGCGTAGCTTGGAACGACCGCCGGTACCTTCAATACGGATACCCGGACTGATATCGGAAATCAGCTCACTTTGTTTATTCGTACTGCTCAAGGAAACGTTGTCAGTTGCCGTTTCGTTGACGGCAATTGTCGGCGTGATTGTCCAGCTACCGGCAAAAACCGGAGACATGGTGCAACTCATGGCTACTCCAAAAAGCACAAGCCTTCGGACGTCAATCCCTGAGTAGCGCTTAGTTCGCACTCTTATACCCATAGCCATAACCATAGCCATACCCATACCCGTCCTGACCTGACGTTTTCGCATGATTGAGCAGCATAAGTTTCACCGGGCAAGCCTCGATAGCCGCCAGCGCATGCTTGACGTTAGCATGCGCTGTACTTCCAGCCTTGACCACCACCACCACCTGGCCCATATGCGAAGCCAGCGTCCTGGCCTCGGTTGTCACCAAGAGCGGCGGCGAATCGAAAATAATGATCCGGTCGGAATAACGACTGGCCATTTCTTCCAGCAAACGAACCATGGCATCGCTAGCCAGCAGTTCAGTTGCTCGGGGATGCTGCGTGCCACTCGGCAGAATGGTCAATTTTTCAACGTTGGTGCGCAGCAAAACCTGCGGCAGATCTATTGACTCATCCACTAGAACATCCAGCAAACCGCGTGCTGGCGCTAACCCTAGCCTGGTCAACAAGGTCGGTCTGGCCACATCGGCATCCACCAACATGACCGTGCTATCGAGTTCCATGGCAATACTCATGGCAAGATTGGCGGCCGTAAAGGTTTTCCCTTCACCCGGCATTGCACTCGTCACCATGATCAGGTTGCCATCCTTGATCCGTGCAGGCCCCCTACCCATGGCGTTGTCAATCAATGGCCGTTTGATGACTCGGTATTCGTCGGCCAGTTGTGACCGAGGCGCGTCGGGACGAATAATGCCCGCAGCTGTGAGCGCTTCCATGCTCAGCTCAACACGACGGGACAACACCAGTTCCGCTGACTGAACTACTGCCTGCTCAATCGCCGGCTCAGGAACAATCTCTTTTGCCGGCTGCGAAGGAATTTCAACCCCCACTTGGCGCAGTTGTTCCAGTCGTTGTGCCGCTTGTTCAATGAGGCTCATCGTTCTTCCTCAGGCAGTACGGATTGAAAGAATAAAAAACAAGGCAATCCCCGCACCATAGGTACCAACAAGCGATGCAAAAGCTGCAATAAAACGCCTGAAATCCTTTTTGTTCTTGAGTTTGTCAGCTTCATTTGTCTTCTTTGAAACGGTCCCGAGCAAGGGGAGACCGGTGGTTTCGCGCAAAGCACGTGAGTCAAAGAATACCGGGCGAATCTGACTCGCCGCAAAGGGCACGAAGAAGCCAGCCGCCAAAGCCAGCAGCAGTGTCAGTGGCAAAAGCAATAGACGGTTCGGCGAAACAGGTTTTGGAGAAACACGAGGTGGGTCAATCAGACGGAAATCAACACCGCCAGTACTGGCATCCATTTCACCCGACATCGTTGCCGATTCGCGGCGTGAGACTAGGCTTTCGTAGTTTCTCTTATTGATGTCGTAATCCCGGTTGAGCTGGGCATATTCAGCCTCAATCTGCGGAATCATCTTCATCGAATCTTTCAACTGATTATAACGTGACTGATATTCGGCCACACGAACCGTAAGTGACGCCACGGTTGCCTCGTTCTGAGCCAAGGAGATCTTGAGTTGCTGGTAAACGGGGTTGTTATTGAGCAGAGAAGCCGGACTGGACGGGGAGACTTTTTTCCGTGCGACGACTTCCTCCATTTTCTGGTCTTCCAGATCCTTGATCATGCGCCGTGTTCCGACAACGTCAGGATGTTTGTCGGTAAAGCGCTGCAACAATCCGTCAAGGTTACGTTTCATGGCGTCGATGCGGCCATCGATCTCCGGAATTGAGATTCCTGCTGTCGTTTCTGGCGTATCCGGCAGCAAAACCGGTTCCTCACCAAGGAGTTGCCGTTTGATCGAATCCCGGGAATTCTCGGCCTCTCGCAGCTCAAGTTTTGAGCGTTCAAGCACGGAACTTACCTCGCCAATCCGGCCGAAATAGTCCTTACCGTCAGAGGTCTGCGTTGCAATATTTTTCAGCTTGAATTCTTTCAGCCGGTTTTCTGCTTCCTCCAGTTTTTTCTGATAGGCCTGAATCTGCTCATCAATGAATTTCTTGGCGGAATCCGTGTCCTTGCGCTTGTCGCCAAGGCTGGATTCAACAAAGATGGACACCAGCGACTGCACAACACGCTTTGCCCGCTCCGGTTCCTGATCGTTATAGGCAAGCGTATACAGGTTGTCGCGCGACGTGCTCTTGATCGTCAACGTCTTCATCAGTCCATCAATCAGAGCGTCCTGCGCCGGCTTGGATTTGATGTTGAGATCAAGATCGGCCATGCGAACCAGTTTTTCCACATTCGGCCGGCTGATCAGTGTCCGGCTCAGAATCATGATTTGCTGGTCGACATTGGGCTCAATCGCCAAACCCGACATCAGCGGTTTCAGAATGGACTGGGTATCCACGTAAATGCGCGCCGAGGCTTCGTATTTGTCCGGAATACGAATAACCGTAACAACGCCTATAGCCGCGACGACCCAAGCGACAATCAGCCCAAGCCAGCGATGCTTCCACATGCCTCTTAGAATAGTCGTCGCTTGCCGGATTATTTCATCCATCTTTTCTGGTTTCGCTAATTGTGTTGAACAAACTGGTAGTGCCCCAAGACACTACCAGTGACAAATAAGAGACTGGATCAGAACCAACTGCGCGGGATAATCAGCACGTCACCCGGCTTCATTTCCACATTAGCCGACACGTCACCGCGCTTGACCAGATCCTTGACACGTACGCTGAATTGTTTATTGCCTTCGACCGTGCGCAAAAGCGTTGTTGCGTTACCGTCAGCAAAATCAGTAATGCCTCCGACTACGATCATTACATCAAGCAGTGTCATCTTCTGCTTGTAAGGAAGTGTCTGCGGTTTTGCCGCTTCACCAACTACCCGGATCTGTTCGCTATACGGCCCGACAAAAGCCGTGACAATAACTGTAACAACCGGGTCACGAATGAATTTGCCGAGTTCCTTTTCGATATCACGAGCCAGCGTCGTGGGATCTTTGCCCATTGCTAGCAGATCTTCAACCAACGGCGCAGTAATCTTCCCATCGGGACGCACCGGGACGGCCATGGAAAGCTCAGGATTACGCCATACCACGATATTGACCGAATCACCCGGACCGATAATGTAGCTATAGTCAGGTGAAGCCGCCGCAGAAGGCGCTGGCGGATTTCCACCGGTGGCACATCCGAAGACCACGAGCCCCAGCATTCCAATTACGAGCCAACGAAATGCGGCACCCATACCGTTATACAGGCTGACAAACATACCATTCTCCTTTAATCGCCAACTGTCCTATGGAACACGGATAATTCAGAAAAACATGATACTAGCGGATATATTCTAAACGGATCAAAATAGTTCATCACAGGCTTGATTTTATACGTTTTCATCATTCCCGTTTTACCATGAAAAATACCACCGTCAAAACCATCCGTGGGCACAATTCCTGCAGAATCACCTGCCATTCTTGGATTTTGTCGTCCGGGCACAACAGTATCTCATTCAACACGCTTGGTTTAGGTTAGCGACAGCGTAATCCGATTCACTGCACGATCATGACATGCTATTTAGGACGGGCAACGATACCGCCTTTCGCGCCAAAAATAAAACAAGTAATTCACACTTCACCAGATTGTTCGGGCTACAAATCCGGCACCTCTGCTAGCGGCTGGTGGGTATGCACCACCACCCGCTTACTGCACCACTTAACAAACGCTGACAAGATCAGACGCCCTGCCGAAGCGCATCAACCACAGGCAGGCGTGATGCGCGCCGCGCAGGCATCACGGCGGCCATGCACGTGGCCACAAAACCAATCACTCCGGCCGTCAACACATCAAGGGGGACAAGCCGAATAAACGCTGTATAGCCTATATTCGCATTAGGCGGTGGCGGCATCGGTATCCCGATGGCAGAAATGATCCATGCCGCGATACAACCCAGAGCCATCCCCAGCACACTTCCAAACAGACCCAGCAAAGCGCTCTCGGTCATGATCAACTGAAATACCTTCCTCTGCCTGTCGCCAAGAGCCAGCAAAGTACCAAACTCCCGCGTCCGCTCGAACAGGGTCATATTGACGCTATTGGCCACGCTCAAGAGAACCATGAGCAATATGATGAGCCGCAGCACACCGAACTGCCGGTCATAAAGTTGCAGGGTCTTGTTGTAGAAATCCGACAAGTCCCGCCACGATGCCAGCTCGTAACCCTGTTGCCTAAGCCTCTCGTGCATTGAGGCATACACACGATCCGTATCTTCTGTTCTTTCGAGCAATAGCACCATCAAATGTGCTGATTTGTTATCCATCAGATTACGCGCCGCAGACAACGGTATGCGAACGGCTCGTGCATCAAAGTCTTTCGAGAAACTCTGAAATACCCCGATCACCTCAAAATCCAGCGTATTGACAGCTCCTTGAGCCAGACTGATGACCAGATTCACCCGATCACCCGGCTTCAAACCCAGCGACCTGGCAACGCCCTGCCCCATAACAATTCCGTCATTGTCGCTATCAGCCAGCGCACGTCCTTCAATATAGCGCAGATAGGTTCCCAGCTTGGCCTCGGAGGCAGGCTCGACACCCTCACCGATAATTCCAAGATCGCGTTTGCCGTTATTGATCACACCGGCGAAGCCTAGACGGGCGAGCGTCAGTTGTACGCCCGGTTCCTCCTGAAGC
>JANNNT010000517.1:0-4319 GCA_031398685.1 Rhodocyclaceae bacterium
AAACCTGTTCGCCAGCAACGATGCCCGCGTCGGCGTTCTTGTTCAGCGTTTCCATGATCGTGAACTTGTCAGAAATCCAGGCGTCGATTTTCTTGGCCTTGAGCGCGGAGAAAACTTCCGGATCGGCCTTGTAGGTTTTGACATTCTTGACGCCAGGAATCTTTTTGGCCGCATCGAAGTAGCTGGTTGCCAATTGAACACCGACCGTCTTGTCTTTGAGCGATGCGACCGTCAGCGCACCGTCTTTCGGTGCAGCAATCATTCCGCCGGTGCAGTAGTGCGGACTGGCGAAGTCGACTGCCTTGGCGCGTTCTTTGGTATAGCCATGCGAGGCAATGGCGAAATCAAAGCGATCCTGCTTGACGGCAGCCAGTTGAGCGTCAAAGGGAACAACCTTCCATTCGAGCTTCAGGCCCAGATTCTTGGCCAGCGCTTCGGCAACGTCGACTTCGTATCCGGTCAGCTTGGTGCCCTCGTAATAGTTGAAGGGGGCAAACGCGCCTTCAGTGGCCGCGATAATGGTGCCGGCGTTCTTTATGGTGTTCCAGTCGCGGGCTTCGACCGGCGCAGAAAACATGATCGTCAACGGAATGACGGTGCCCAACACTTTCGCTAAGAATCGCATGATTGCTCCTGAATGATGTAAACGTGGGAAATATACGGTTGCCCTACGATTTTCGACCTTCACGGTCACGCTGGCCAAACGGCCGTAAGAATACAGCAAAGTGACGTGTGTGAGACGGAAACAATCGGCATTGTGCAAGAATTCAGGCCTGAAACCATACAAAAATGACTGACGATCAGTCATAGTGACTCGGAATCCGGCCTCCGTCCGTCGGCGTCCGCCAGTTCAGCGCACTCGGCCTCCGTAAAAACCCGCGAGCGGGCGTGGAAAGCCTTGCCTTCCGGGCCTTCCAGCGAGAAGGTGCCGCCGTGGCCTTCGATTACGTCGATGATCAACTGCGTGTGTTTCCAGTAGCCGTATTGCGACGTCCCGATGTAAAAAGGGCAGCCGCCGATCTCACCGAGAAACACGTCGCCCTCACCGATGGTGATCTCGCCCGGCAGGTAACAATTGGCCGCGCTGTTGTCGCAGCAGCCGCCGGATTGATGGAACATCAGGGCGCCATGTTTGGCCTTCAGCTGTTCGATCAAGTCCAGGGCGACCTGGGTGGCAGTGACTTTATCAACCATGCTCGTCTCCGAAAAAAAAAACGGGGCGGTTAGCCGCCCCTGAACTATTCACCGCAACAAAGCACGTCTCTGTTTAGAAAAAGCCCAGCTTCTTCGGGCTGTAGCTGACCAGCAGGTTCTTGGTTTGCTGGTATTGATCAAGCATCATCTTGTGCGTTTCGCGGCCGATTCCGGACTCCTTGTAGCCACCGAAGCTGGCGTGCGCCGGATAGGCGTGGAAGCAGTTGGTCCACACCCGGCCGGCCTTGATGGCGCGGCCCATGCGATAGGCGGTATTCCCGTCCCGCGTCCACACCCCGGCCCCCAGACCGTAAAGCGTGTCGTTGGCCAGTTCCAGCGCATGTGCCTCGTCCCTGAACGTCGTAATGGCCACCACCGGCCCGAAAATTTCTTCCTGGAAGATGCGCATCTTGTTGTGACCCTTGAACAGCGTCGGCTGGATGTAATAGCCATCGCCCAGCTCGCCGGCCAGCTGCGCGCGGTCGCCGCCAAGCAGTAGCTCGGCGCCTTCCTGCTTGCCTAGATCGAGATAAGTCATGATCTTGGTCATTTGTTCGCTTGAAGCTTGGGCGCCCATCATCGTCTCGGTATCCAGCGGGTTACCCTGCTTGATGGCCTTGACCCGCGGGATGACACGCTCCATGAACTTGTCGTAAATCGATTCGTGGATCAGTGCACGTGACGGGCAGGTGCACACTTCGCCCTGGTTGAAGGCAAACAGCACCAGGCCTTCGACGGCCTTGTCGAGGTAATCGTCGTCGGCTTCGGCGACGTCCTTGAAGAAAATGTTGGGCGACTTTCCGCCCAGTTCCAGCGTCGCCGGAATGAGGTTGTTGGCGGCGGCTTGGGCGATGGCCCGGCCGGTGGTGGTCGAACCGGTAAAGGCGATCTTGGCGATGCGCCGACTGGTGGCCAGCAGCATGCCGGCTTCGCGGCCATAGCCATTGACGATGTTGAGTACGCCCGGTGGCAAAATGTCAGCGATCAGCTCAGCCAGGATCAGGATGCTGATCGGGGTCGATTCGGCCGGTTTCAAGACCACGCAGTTGCCGGCGCCAATCGCCGGAGCCAGTTTCCAGGCCGCCATCAGGATCGGGAAATTCCACGGAATGATCTGGCCGACCACGCCGAGCGACTCGTGAAAGTGATAGGCGACGGTGTGCTCGTCAAGATCGCTCAGCGCACCTTCCTGAGCCCGCACGCAACCGGCGAAATACCTGAAGTGGTCGACGGTCAGCGGGATGTCGGCGTTCAGCGTTTCGCGGATCGGCTTGCCGTTGTCGACGGTTTCGGCATACGCCAGAAGCTCCAGATTCTGTTCCAGACGATCGGCGATTTTGAGGAGGATGTGCGCACGATCGCCGGGTGAGGTGCGTCCCCACTTGTCGGCAGCGGCATGGGCGGCATCCAGCGCCAGCTCGATGTCTTCGGCACCCGAGCGCGCCGCCTTGGTGTAGACCTTGCCGGAGATCGGCGTGATGACGTCAAAGTACTCGCCCTTGACCGGCGGCACCCACTTGCCACCGATGAAGTTGTCGTACTTGGCCTTGAATTGAACCTTGGCGTCGGCCTGGCCGGGGAATGCGTAGATCATGGTGTCTCCTCATTGTTGTTGATGAAAAGTCCAACTGGGCTGAGTGCACCATCGCAATCCTCGTGCCACAATATTCACCAATGAGCAACGCGTTGATTTATAGTGAATCCTTGTTTTACCGGGAACAGATCGGTTGTCACTCGTGTCGTATTGATTTGGCACAGGTGTCACGAAATTGCACACTGCCGCCCGGGTTTCTGGGCAAATTTGCACTGCAGCATGCAACTGCCGAAACGCTTAACAATCCGGCCTGCCAGAGGCTGGAACGAAATGAAGGAGGCTCATGAGTCATTCCGTAGCGCCAGCGCTCAAGAGAGCGAGACACTTGCTGATCGAATCCGGCGAACTGCCGGCCGGTCTGGTTGATTCACGCCTCGCCCGCTCCTGGCAGCGCAGTCTGGCCTGCGGGCTATCTCCGGTCGGACGACCGCCGGAGGTGCCGCAGCTCTCCGCTCCCGAGATTCGTCAGGCCACCGGCTTGCATCATGAATTGATCGCCCATGCCCGCCCGGTCATGGAACACCTGTTCAACCAGGTGCGTGACGCCGGCAATATGGTGATTCTGGCCGACCAGCGCGGATTGCTGCTCGAAGCCTTGGGTGAAGGCGATTTTCTCTCGCGTGCCGAACGCGTTACGCTCAAGCCCGGCGCCTCCTGGGACGAGCAGCATCGCGGAACCAATGCCATCGGAACGGCATTGACGGAAAACGCTTCACTGGAAATCCACGGCGCCGAGCACTTTCTGGATCGCAACAACTTCCTGACCTGTGCCGCCGCACCCATTCTCGCCCCGGACTTCCGTCTGCTCGGCGTGCTCGACATTTCCGGCGACCAGCGCCAGCGCCATCCGCACACCCTCGGCTTGGTGCGTACGGCGACCCAGATGATCGAGAACCGCCTCTTTCTCTCCAAGCACCAACGCAGCGTGTGTCTGCACCTGCACACCCACGCGGAAGGCATCGGCACGGTCGTCGAAGGCCTGCTCGCCCTGTCGGAAGATGGCTGGATCATTGGCGCCAATCGCGCGGGGCTGCAACTGCTTGGGCTGCATGCCGCTGATCTTGGTGCCACGCCGATCTCGCGCGCACTCGATTGCAATCAAGCCAGCCTGATCGACTGGGGTCGCCGTCACCCGCAACAGGCGCGACCGATCACCAGCCATCGGGGTGATCGTTTGTTTGTCAGCGTTGCCGCCGGGAGCGCGCCGCTGAGCAGTGCGCCGCAACCCGTTTCTTCACCCGCGAGCGACGCCCTGGCCACGCTCAATACCGGCGACAAGACGATGGCTACCGCCATTGATCGCGGTCGTCGCGTTCTCGGCAAGGCCATACCCATCCTGCTGCATGGCGAATCGGGCGTCGGAAAGGAACTGTTTGCCTGCGCCCTGCATGCTTCGGGGCCGCGCCGACTCGGGCCATTTATTGCCGTCAATTGTGCCGCATTGCCGGAAAACCTGATCGAGGCTGAATTATTTGGCTATACCCCCGGAGCCTTTACCGGCGCCAGCCGTGAAGGGAAAGCCGGACGCTTG
>JANNNT010000532.1:0-1556 GCA_031398685.1 Rhodocyclaceae bacterium
GACCGCTCGATCGCCGATCCCGAAGCATTCCTGCAGACCAACGTGCTCGGAACCTTCACGCTGCTCAGGGCCGCGCTCGAGGCCTGGCGTTCGGCCGGAACACTCGATCACAGCCGGTTTCTCCATGTCTCGACCGACGAGGTCTATGGCTCGCTGCAATTGACCGACCCCGCGTTTTCCGAATCGTCGCCGTACCGTCCCAATTCGCCTTACGCCGCTAGCAAGGCAGCCAGCGACCATTTGGTGCGCGCCTATGTCGAGACCTATCGCCTGCCGGCGCTGATCACCAACTGCTCGAACAATTATGGCTCCTATCAGCATCCGGAAAAGCTGATTCCGCTGATGATCATCCATGCGCTGGAGGGCAAGTCGCTGCCGATCTACGGCGACGGCTCCAACGTCCGCGACTGGCTGCACGTATCCGATCATTGCGCGGCGCTGATGGCCGTGATCGAGCGCGGCCGCATCGGGGAAACCTATAATGTCGGCGGTGGCAACGAGCGCAACAACCGGGATGTCGTCGGCCTGATCTGCGACACCCTCGACCGCGCGTTTGCCGCCGATGCCAATCTCGCCTCACGATTTCCGTCATGTCCCGCGACTTCGGGGAATTCCTGCCGAACGCTGATCAGCTTTGTGACGGACCGGCCGGGCCACGACCACCGCTATGCCATTGACGCTGCGAAACTGGCCGGCGAACTCGGCAACCGCTGCAGCGTAAACTTCGATGACGGCCTCGGCCAGACCGTCCAATGGTATCTCGACCATGAAGAATGGTGGCGCGAGGTGACCAGCGGCGCCTACAAGGCCTGGATCGACAAGAATTACGGCTTCAGGATTGCGGTCTAGACAGTATGCGCATCCTCGTCCTCAACGCGGACTATCCGCGCTTTCTGGCTTGGCTGTATCGCCGCCAGCCCGGGCTTGAAAACGCGTCCTATGCCGCGCAGATGGCGGCGCGAAACGCCAGCCTGTTCGGCGTCGCCGATTTCTATTCGAGGAATTTCAGCGCGTCGGGTCATCCGGCGGCGGAGATCCACGTCAACAATCCATGGCTGCAATCGGCCTGGGCGCGCGAGCATGCCCTGTCGGTGGAAGTCGTGCAGCCGCCGGGCTCTGCCGCCGCGCCACGGGCGCTTCCCGGCTGGCTGCAGCGCGCCGTCACGCCGTTCAAGCCGCTGCTGCGGCCATTGGCGCGAAAGGTCGGGTTGAGCCCGACGCTGGACGCCCAGGCCGAGGCTATCCTGCTCGCCCAGATCGAGGATTTTCGGCCGGACCTGATCATCAACCAGGACACCTTCCACGTGAACGCCAGCCTGATGCGGCGCATCAAGGGCATCGGCAATCCGATCCTGATCGGCATGGTTGGAATCGAGCCGTCGCGCGGCGAGGACTGGCCGGTCTACGACCTGATGATGTCGCAGCTGTCCACCACCGTGAATTTCTTTCGAAACCTCGGGGTGCGTAGCGAAGTGAATCACCTCGCGTTCGAGCCCGCCATCCTCGACGCCTTGCCTGCCGCACCGCAGGCCGATTTCGATGTTTCGTTCGTCGGC
>JANNNT010000545.1:0-9310 GCA_031398685.1 Rhodocyclaceae bacterium
AGGCCGAGGGCGGTGGCGCCGAGGATGCCGGCCAGGGCGCCGAAGGCGGCGTAGTGCGGGCTGATCGCGGAGTACACGGTGACGCCGAAGGCCACCGCCGCCGGCAGGGCCACCAGCATGGCGGCGAGTCCGCCCCAGAAATCGCCGGAATGACGCATCCAGGTCCCGCTTAATTCGCGCATCGCTTACTCCCCCGAATTTGGAAATAAATCTTGCACCCGCTAGTCTTCACTATACCCCAGCATATGCTCAATGGGATGTTGCTGACTGCCGCGAAAATTTGCTCGAAATCCGTTGAATGAACTAGACTTGGCTGTCATCGCAACTTATGTAATGCTAGCCCTTGTACCGGTGCAAACTACAGTTGCACCGTCCTTGGCCGACGCCAAGAATTGTCAATAATCCTGATGGAGTACCTGCCTGATGTCTGAAGCAAAAAGAGCCAAAATTGATGGTGCCGCGTTTCGCGCTGAAATTGACAACAAGCTTCTCACGTCTGTTGCAGCTGAGCCCATTACTGCGAACACAAAGGAAATCTACAAGGCGCTCTCACAGGTAGCGCGCGACCAACTGGCGCAGCGTTGGGTCACCACGCAGGTTGCCGACCGCAAGAACAAAACCCGCCGCATCTACTATATGTCTATGGAATTTTTGATCGGCCGTACGCTGAACAACGCCCTATCGGCACTCGACCTTCGTGACAAAGCTGATGCCGCTTTCTCTGCCGCCGGTGGCCCATCGCTCGCAGACATCATCGAATGCGAACCGGATGCCGCGTTAGGCAACGGTGGTCTCGGTCGTTTGGCTGCCTGTTTCCTCGACTCGATGGCCACGTTGGAACTCCCGTCCTGGGGTTATGGCATGCGCTATGAGTATGGCATGTTCGCGCAATCGATTCTTAACGGTGGGCAAATCGAGCATCCGGATTCCTGGCTGGTCGACGGAACACCGTGGGAATTCCCGAGACCCGGAACGCATTTTACGGTTCGCTTTGGCGGCACCGCCGAACATCACGGCGAGTGGGCCGAATGGAATGCCGCTGAAGCGGTGGAAGCCCGAGCCTTTGATTACGTCATCCCCGGCCACGGCACGGATCGGGTAAGCACCCTGCGCCTCTGGAAAGCCGGCGCGCCGGCCCAGATCGACCTGAACGCCTTCAATTCCGGCGACTACGCACGCGCCGCCGAATTCAAGAACCGGTTCGAGAACATCTCCTGGGTGCTTTACCCTAACGACAGTACCCCCGCGGGTCGTGAACTGCGCCTGCGGCAGGAATACTTCTTCGTTGCCGCCTCGCTGCAAGACATCCTGTTCCATCACCTTGAAGAGTACGGAAGCCTGCACAATCTGGCCGATCAGGTCGCCATCCACCTCAACGACACCCACCCGGCAATCAGTGTTGCCGAACTGATGCGACTGCTTTGCGATGACTACGGCATGCTCTGGAGTGAGGCCTGGGGGCAATGCAAGCGCATCTTCTCCTATACCAATCACACCCTGATGCCTGAAGCACTTGAAACCTGGTCGGTGGGCCTGATGCACCACCTGCTGCCGCGCCACATGCGAATCATCTTCCGCATCAATCAGGAATTCCTCAAGGAAGTTGAACTCCGTTTCCCGGGTGATCTTGGACTCATTCGTCGCATCTCCCTCATTGACGATGCGGACGGAAACGATGACAACAAGCGGGTTCGCATGGCCCACCTGAGTATCGTTGGCAGCCATCGGGTCAATGGGGTTTCGCAGTTGCACTCGGATCTGATGGTCAAGACAATCTTTGCCGACTTCGCAAAACTCTACCCGGATCGTTTCCACAACAAAACCAACGGAGTCACCCCGCGCCGCTGGCTGGCGCAAGCCAACCCGGGACTAGCCAGCCTGCTTGATGAGCGTATCGGTAGGGACTGGAGACTCAACCTCGACCGTCTGCAGCAACTTCGGCCATTCGCCGAAGACGAAGATTTCCGTACGTCATTTGCCGCGGCCAAACACAGCAACAAGCTGCGGCTGACTGACTACATTAAGCGAGAGACAGGCGTCATTCTCAATCCGGACAGCATATTCGACATTCAGGTCAAACGCATTCACGAATACAAGCGCCAACTCCTCAACGTGCTGCACGTCGTCACCCGCTACAACGCGATTCTGCACGGGCTTGCGGAAAATACTGCACCCCGCTGCGTGATTTTCGCCGGCAAGGCCGCATCGTCGTACTACATGGCCAAGCAGGTCATCCGGCTGATTCACGATGTCGCCAATACCATCAACAACGACCCGCGCGCGAAAGACAAGCTCAAAGTGGTGTTCGTGCCCAATTACGGTGTTTCTGTCGCCGAACTGATCATGCCGGCCGCAGATCTTTCCGAGCAGATATCCACAGCTGGAACCGAGGCCTCGGGTACTGGCAACATGAAGTTCTCAATGAATGGGGCCTTGACTATCGGTACCGAGGATGGCGCCAACATCGAGATCCGCGACAATGTGGGGGCCGAGAATATTTTCATCTTCGGCAACACCACCCCGCAGGTCGAAACTATCCGGAAGTCCGGTTACGACCCCAAATCAATTTACCTGAACAACTCAATGCTCAATGAGACATTGAACAAGATCGATGGCGGATTCTTTTGCCCGAACGACCGGAAGCGTTTTCACGACGTTTTCAATAGCCTGGTAAATTATGGGGATCACTACCTGTTACTGGCCGACTATGCGGACTACGTTGCAACTCAAGCCCGTGTCGATGACCTTTACATGAACCAGGCCGAGTGGCAACGCAAAGCCATTCTCAACGTCGCCGGCATGGGAACGTTTTCCTCCGACCGCACCATTCGGGACTATGCCATCGACGCGTGGAACATGGGCTCACTTTTGAAGAAAGCCTGACATGCTTAGCAAAGCGGAAGTTTTATCCTTGTGCCGTGGCGAACATGGCGACCCGTTCGCCGTACTCGGACTGCACGCTGACGCCAAGGGGCGACTCTGGCTGCGCAGCCTGCAGCCTGGCGCGAAATCGGTTTCCATCATCGACGCGGATAGCGGAGAGGTGTTGATCGAACTGGCGCAACGCAAGATCGAAGCATTGGGTGACTCGTCAGGTTTTTTCGAGGGATCCATTCTCGGTCGCAACAAAATTTTCGATTATCGCCTGCGCATTGCCTGGCCGGACGGCGTACAAGAGGTCGACGATCCTTACCGCTTTTCCACTGTTCTCGGCGAGCTCGACGTCTGGCTGTTGGCCGAGGGTTCTCACCTGCGCCCCTATGAGCGTCTGGGTGCCCATTTACGTGAAATCGACGGGGTCAAAGGCACGGCCTTCGCCGTCTGGGCACCCGATGCCCAGCGCGTCAGTGTCGTTAGTGACTTCAACACTTGGGATGGTCGTCGCCATCCCATGCGTCTGCGCCGTGAATGCGGCGTCTGGGAACTCTTCCTGCCTGGTATTGGTGCAGGAGCCTGCTACAAATATGAGATACGTTCGAAGGATGGCCACGTACTTCCGCTCAAGGCCGATCCTTATGGCTTTGCGGCAGAACTGCGCCCGTCAACGGCGTCGATAGTCAGCGAACTGCCAAAGATCGCAGCACGCGCCTCTGTCGCATCCGCCAACAAACTGAACGCACCGGTATCGATCTATGAAGTTCATCTCAGCTCCTGGCGGCAAGCCGATGACGGCGGTTTTCCCAGCTGGCAGCGCATTACCGAAACGTTGATACCCTATGTCGTCGACCTCGGTTTTACTCACCTTGAACTTTTGCCGATTTCAGAACATCCCTTTGACGGCTCATGGGGCTATCAACCGCTCGGCCTGTACGCGCCAACAGCTCGCTTTGGTTCACCACAGGGGTTTTGTGACTTCGTATCGGCCTGCCACACGGCAGGACTTGAGGTCATCATTGATTGGGTACCGGCGCATTTCCCGACCGATGAACAAGGCCTTGCCCGCTTCGACGGAAGACCGCTTTACGAGCACGCAGACCCGCGTGAGGGCATGCATCAGGATTGGGGCACGCTGATTTACAACTTCGGCCGGCGCGAAGTGTTCAATTTCCTGGTCGGTAATGCCCTCTTCTGGATCGAGCATTACGGCATCGATGGTCTGCGTGTCGACGCCGTGGCGTCGATGCTCTACCGGGACTACAGCCGCTCTGCCGGCGAGTGGATACCCAATATCTACGGTGGCCGTGAAAATCTCGAAGCGGTTCATTTCCTGCGCCGCATGAACGAAACCATTGGGCAGGAATGCCCGGGGGCGATGACCTTTGCTGAGGAATCCACCGCCTGGCCGTCCGTAAGCCGCCCTCCTTCGATGGGTGGGCTGGGCTTTCATTACAAGTGGAACATGGGCTGGATGCACGATATTCTGGAGTACATGACCCATGAACCGATCCATCGCCGTTATCACCATCACCAGCTCACCTTTGGCCTGCTCTACGCTTTTACCGAAAACTTTGTCCTGCCCCTGTCACACGATGAGGTCGTACACGGCAAGGGTTCGCTGATCAGCAAGATGTCCGGAGACTATTGGCAGAAATTCGCCAATCTAAGGGCACTCTACGGCTTCATGTGGGCGCATCCGGGCAAGAAACTACTGTTCATGGGGGGCGAATTCGCGCAGTGGAAGGAATGGGATGATAACGCTTCGCTCGACTGGGAATTGCTCACCTTTCCGCAGCACGAAGGTGTTCATCGTCTGATCAGCGATCTGAACACACTTTATCGCAGCACACCCGAGCTGCACGAGCTGGATTTCGATCCAGCCGGCTTCGAGTGGATTTCCGCCAACGATTCCGACAATTCCGTGATCTCCTTCCTCCGCCGCGGCCATGACCGTTCGCGCGCCATGCTTTGCGTTTGCAACTTCACTCCGGTTGTTCGCCAGGCTTATCGTCTGGGCGTACCCGGCCCCGGCGTATACCGCGAACGCCTCAATACGGATTCGCATCACTACGGTGGCAGCAACGTGGGCAGTGAGTTCGGCATGGTGGATGCCGATCAGATTCCGTCCCACGGTCGCGCATGGTCCGTCTCACTCACCCTGCCGCCGCTGGCTACCGTATTTCTTGAATGGGAACACTAATCGTCGATAGTGGCCTGAAGGAAGGGCGGCCATGGCCGCTCGGTGCACACTGGGATGGAACTGGGGTCAATTTTGCCCTGTTCTCGGCACACGCTGACCGGGTTGAATTGTGTATATTCGAGGGCGGCGCGATGCATACGCTTCCGCTACCAAAATGCACCGATCAGGTCTGGCATGGTTACCTTCCCGGGGCCACTCATGGTCTCTGCTATGCCTTCCGCGTGTATGGCCCGAACGCGCCCGGTCACCGGTTCGATCCGAGCCGTCTGCTCGTCGATCCCTATGCACGTGAATTGACCGGAATTTTCTCCTACGAACATCTCCCATCATCCTCCAACTGTCTGAAAGCTTGCGTTGCCGACGAGTCTTTTGACTGGGGCAACGACACGCCTCCGGCAACACCCTGGGCCGATTCGGTTCTTTACGAAATCCATGTCAAGGGGGCGACCCGACAGCATCCCGGTGTCCCGGAGGTATTACGTGGAACTTATGCCGGACTGGCTTCACACGCCATGATCGAGCACCTGAAGCACCTTGGCATCACAGCGGTCAACCTGCTACCGGTGCACTGTTTCCTCGATGAAGAACGCCTGGTACGTAGTGGCCGCGCCAACTACTGGGGCTATAACACGCTCTCCTTTTTTGCACCTGAGCCGCGCTATGCGGTACGAACCGGCGGCCAGTCGGTTATCCACGAGTTTAAATCGATGGTGCGTTCACTGCACACGGCCGGGATCGAAGTCATTCTCGATGTCGTTTTCAACCATACCGCCGAAACTGACGAATATGGGCCGACCATCTCGTTTCGCGGCATCGACAATTCGAGCTACTACCGTCTGCCAGCCAATGACCTGAACAGCTATGAGAATTTCAGCGGCTGTGGCAACACCCTCAACCTCGCTCACCCTCGCGTACTGCAACTGGTCATGGACGCACTGCGCTACTGGGTCAGTGAAATGCACGTCGACGGCTTCCGCTTTGATCTGGCGGCCGCACTTACCCGTGGCAGTGGTTTCCTTACCGCTGTCAGGCAGGACCCTTTTCGGGCACGGGTAAAGATGATCGCCGAACCCTGGGATCTGGGACCTGACGGTTATCGCCTGGGTCGATTTCCCGCCGGCTGGGGTGAATGGAACGACCGTTTCCGTGACGACATTCGCGCCTTCTGGCTAACCGCTGAAAGTGGCGTGGCCGGCCTCGCCCAACGCCTTGCCGGATCAAGCGAAATATTCCGCCACGGCGGACGCGCCCCGCAAGCCGGAGTCAATTTCATTACCGCGCACGATGGTTTTACCTTGCGCGATCTTGTCAGCTATCAGGACAAGCACAACATACTCAATGGCGAAAACAACCACGACGGACACGGGCACAACCTTTCCTGGAATTGCGGTGAAGAAGGTGAGAGCCACAATCCGATTGTCCTCCAACGACGCCACCATCTACAGCGCGCACTACTAACCACCCTTTTTGTAGCACAGGGCGTTCCGATGCTGCAGGGTGGCGACGAACTCGGCCGTACGCAGTCTGGCAACAACAATGCCTACTGCCAGGACAACCTCCTGACCTGGCTCGACTGGCCGCACGCCGACGCTGACCTGATTGATTTTACAGCCGGACTCATCGACTTGAGGCGGCGCTTCGCGCAACTCCGGCGCGGTGCATGGCTGACCGGCGAAACCGACGAAAGCGGTCAACGCGATATTCTCTGGTGGCACCCGGAAGGTCGTGAGATGAGTTGGAATGACTGGCATTCGCCCCATCAGAGAGCGCTGGGTTTCATTCTTGCGTCCGAAGACACCGAGACAACGCCTCAATCACTGCTGGTTCTGATCAATCGTGATGCCGATGCACTACGCTTCCATCTGCCCACGGGCCCGTGGCGGCAGCTCTGCGACAGCAGTGCCGATACCCCCTTCGCACCATTGGCGCGTCAGGGCACCAGTTCAATGACTGCACGTAGCGTGCAACTACTTTCGCAGGAATAGATCCCCCATGCCATTTAACCGACACAGCGGCATTCTGCTGCACCCGACCTCGCTTCCTGGCCCGCATGGCTCAGGCGATCTGGGGCCTTCGTCCTATCATTTTGTCGACTGGCTGGTCGCCGGAAACCAAACACTGTGGCAAATTCTTCCGCTTGGCGGTATCGGGCCGGGTAACTCGCCCTACATGACGCCGTCAGCCTTTGCCGGTAATGAATTGCTGATCGACCTGGCTCAACTTCATGATGCAGGTTGGCTGACTCGCGCAGATATTGCTCCTGATCCCTACTTCAAGAGCGCTCGCGTCAATTACCCGGTAGTACGATGTTTCCGCTTGGCGAGATTGCGTTTGGCGGCAGAACGATTTTTCGCCGAGGCCCCGTGCGATGCCCAAGAATCCTTTTCGGCATTCTGCTCTGAGGCGAGTGACTGGCTGGATGACTACGCACTATTTATGGCCTTGGACAAGAACCACAGCGGCCATGGCAAGGTCTGGCAGGACTGGCCGACAGCGCTAGCGCAACGCAAGCCAAGCGCGTTGAAAGAAGCGGCAGAAAAGTTCTCCGACGAATGCAATTTTTGGAAGTTCTGCCAGTGGCGTTTCTTTAGCCAGTGGGCGGCACTTAAAGAGTACGCCAACGCACGCGGCGTTGAAATCGTTGGCGACATGCCGATTTTTGTTTCAGTTCACAGCGCTGATGTCTGGGCAAATCAACAATTGTTCGATCTGGATGGTAACGGCCAACCGCGCGTCGTTGCCGGTGTGCCCCCCGATTACTTCAGCGCGACCGGACAGCATTGGGGAAATCCGCTGTACAACTGGCCGGCGCACGCGAAAGAGGGCTATCACTGGTGGATCGAACGGATGCGTGCGACACTGATACAGTGCGATATCGTCCGCATCGACCATTTCCGTGGCTTCGAATCCTACTGGGAAATTCCGGCTGGCTCAAAATCTGCCATTAACGGTCAGTGGAAAAAGGGGCCAGGAGCCGCCGTATTCACGGCACTGAGCAAAGCGCTAGACAAACAACAGAGAAACGGGCAGCTGAAGATCATCGCCGAGGATCTTGGCATCCTCACCCCTAGAGTCACCGCCCTGCGCGAATCGATTGGTCTGCCCGGCATGCGTATTCTGCAATTTGCCTTTGACGGCCATATCGATAATCTCTATCTGCCGCATAACTTCGAGGCCAATACGGTCGTTTATACCGGCACCCACGACAACGATACAACGTGTGGCTGGTGGAACGCCCTCGCCGCTCACGAGAAGGACTACGTTCGCCGTTATCTCGGAATCAGCGGCGAGTCCATCCAATGGGATCTGATCCGTACCGCTTCGGCGTCCGTCGCCGCACTCTCCATCATACCCATGCAAGATATACTTGGCCTTGACTCTGCCCATCGCATGAACCAGCCGTGTCTCGCTGAAGGTTCTTGGGAATGGCGCTTCAGCTGGGATCAAGTTGCGCCATGGCACGCCGAACGCCTTGCCGAACTGACACGGCTACACGGACGCATCCCGAAGCGGACGGACACGCAGGCGCCAGAAACCCAAACAAATTGACACCGCTGAGCCATTTGAATAAATAAAACAAGTTAATTAAAACAACAAGTTATAAGATATACCTTTGTAGTATAATCACACTATTGGTCTAGCTTTTAGAATCAATTTTTCCACCCCTGAAGGAGAAAACCATGGCCGAGACGACCCCAAAAACAGCCCCCAAGAAAGCAGCGACCAAGACTGCTACGGCTAGTGCAAAAGCTGCGGATAAGAAACCAGTTGCCATGAAGGCTACCGTTACCGTTGACACGCCCGCGCCCAAAAAGACAGCAGCGGCCAAGGCCACTGCTGTCAGCGCCAAACCTGAAGCGAAGAAACCCGCTGCAGTCAAACCGGCCGTTGCAAAGCCCGCGGCCAAAAGTTCAGGCAAGGCAATGATTATCAGCGATGCCCAGCGTTATCGCATGGTTGCCGAAGCCGCCTACTATCGCGCTGAAAGCAACCATTTCAAGAGCGACTCCGTACGCGACTGGATTGAAGCTGAAAGCGATATCGCTGCACTACTCAGCGGCAGCAAGTAAACCAGTATTGGAAAATCACGCCAACGTATGTTGGCAAAAGTAGAGGCGGATATCCGTTCCTGTTTCGATGAGATCAATCATGGCTGGCTGCTCCGTCATATTCCGATGGACAAGAAGATCCTCGGGGCATGGCTGAAAGCCGGCTACCTGGACAAAGGCAAAC
>JANNNT010000553.1:0-18953 GCA_031398685.1 Rhodocyclaceae bacterium
CACCGCTCCATCGTCAGTTAGGTCCACTAGTTGGCTGAGCGTTTGGTGTGTACTTAAACCTGTTTGGTGAGGTCAATCAGTTTGCGCAAAGGCGCTGACGGCGAACAGGGCAAAGACAATTGCGACAATGGTTTTCATGCTTGTCCTTTCAATGGGTCGCGTTGATGTAGCCCGTCCTGCTTGGCCTGCAAGCCTCCTATTCGAGCCTCGCCTTCAGTTGCTGTCCCTGGAGTGCAAGGCAGCCAGTGCATCCTCAAGCGTCGGAAAGGCGCTCACGCGCTCGATGGCCTGAATTTTCTCCATGCCGGTGCCACCGGCCCAGAGTTCGATGGAAGCAGGGAGAAGCTCGCGTAGCTGGTTCAGCACCGGCGCAATCTGCCGCGACGCAAAAGCCGACGAGAACGACAGCCCAACAATATTAGCCCCGTGCGCTTCGGCTGCCTGGCGAATATCGACCAGCGGTGTCTGCGTGCCGAGTGAAATACACGTCGCGCCATCCAGCGTGAGCAAAGCCTCAACCATTAGCAAGCCGAGTGCGTGGCTTTCTTCCGGGACGGTGGTGAGCAGGATGCGCGGCCGCCCATTCGTAGTGTTCGGCAAGCTGCTGATCGCCTGACGCAGCAGCGATTTCATCTGTTCGGAGTAAAGGTGTTCCTCGAAGACTTCAAGTTCGCCGCGCATCCAGGCTTCCCCAACGGTCCGATTCAGAGGGGCCACGGTGTCAAGCACGAAGTGATGCAAACCCTGGCGCATCATCGCCTGATTGAGTGCCTGGCGCAGCCCCTGCACATCGTGCGCTTTGAGCAGCGCAAGAATTTGACTGACGATGCGGTGGTCGTCTGTTGCCATGGCCCGTTCTGGAAGCGTGCTCGCGCCCGCGAGCAAGAGCAAATCCTCTTCGCTGGCCGAAAGTAGCCGACCCGGCCGATGGCCCTGATCCATCAAGCGCTTGATCAAGCGCAGGCGCTCGACCTGCGCAGACGAATAAAGGCGTTCGCCGTTCGCATCGCGTTGCGGCTGCGGGAATCCATAACGACGTTCCCATACGCGCAACGTGTCTTTGCCGAGACCGGTATCCCGCTCCACCGCCCCAATGTTCATCATCACTAGATTATTCATTTTGTCCTGGACAAAAAGTTGACAATTCACCTTCATATAGATATATTAAGCTCACATTGACTATTTGTCTAGGACAGATTGTGCCTTCACCCTTCAGCACAAGCAGCCTGCAACTCAAGTGCGGCAAGCCTGACAGGCTTTCAGGGCGGCAGAGATTGAATTCGGGTGGGCAATCCGCGTTTTCGATTTTGTCATGGACAAAATTAAATTATATCGGGAGGTCGTGATGAGAGGTGCACAACGTATTGCCGTTGTCGGCGCCGGCATCTCAGGTTTGAGTAGTGCCTGGCTGCTTTCGCAAAAACATGAAGTGACTCTCTTTGAGGCTGGAGCCTACCTCGGCGGCCATACCAATACGGTCGATGTGACGCTAGACGGCATAAGCCATCCGGTGGACACTGGCTTTCTGGTCTTCAACGCGACAACTTATCCCAATCTGGTGGCACTTTTCGCCCACCTCGGCGTGGCCAGCGTGCAGACTGAAATGTCCTTCGCCGTCAGTCTCGATCAGCCGGATCTGGAGTGGTCGGGCAGCAGTCTGGCGACCGTGTTCGGACAGAAGCGGAACCTGCTGCGTCCGAAATTCTGGCGCATGCTGGCCGACCTCCTGCGCTTTAACCGCGAGAGTGTCGCGTGGCTGGCGGCGCACCCGGATGAACAGCTCAGCTTGCGTGACTTCCTGGTCGCCGGTGCCTATTCGCGCCCCTTTGCCGAGTGGTATCTGTTGCCGATGGGGGCCGCGATCTGGTCTTGCCCGGCCGGGCAGATGCTCGACTACCCGCTCGCCACCTTTGTCCGCTTCTGCCGCAACCACGGGCTGCTGCAGGTCTTCGACCGCCCGCTGTGGCGCACCGTGCAGGGCGGGGCGCGCGAGTACGTAAAAAAGCTGGCTGAGCAGCTCGACGCGAATCTTGGCACTATCCGCCTCGATACACCGGTGCTGGCGGTGCGCCGTGAAAGGAATGGCATGTTGCTGACCACCAACAGCGCCATTGAGCGTTTCGATCAGGTTGTTCTGGCCTGCCATAGCGATCAGGCGAAAGCGATTCTCGGCGATGCCGCGACGCCGGATGAACAGCAACTCCTCGGCGCCATTCGCTACCAGTCGAACCGGGCCGTGCTGCACACTGATGCGGCGCTGCTGCCGCGCGATCCGGCGTTGTGGTCGGCGTGGAATTACTCGTCGAGCAGGGCCGCGCTTAATCAGCAGCCGGTCAGTGTTTCCTACTTGATCAATCGCCTGCAGCCGCTGCCGTTCAAGACGCCGGTAATGGTTTCCCTGAACCCGCAGCGTGAACCGGCGCAAGACAAAGTCATTGCCGAGTTCGACTACGCGCACCCGGTTTTCGACGGTCCGGCCATCGCGGCCCAGCGCCAGTTGGCGGAACTCTCCGGCCAGCGTGGCGTGTGGTTCTGCGGTGCCTGGAATGGCTATGGTTTTCATGAAGACGGGCTCACATCCGGGTTGAAAGTGGCCAACGCCATGGGCTGCACGGCACCCTGGCAAGATGGCGAGACGGTCGTGCCCCTGTCGCCCGAGCCACGACGTGCTCTTGAGCTGGTGGCATGAGCGCCGCGGCGCAACTTTTCTTCGGCAAGGTCGTGCACCGACGCGTGCGGCCGGCAACGCATCGGTTCGTGTACCCGGTATATTTCTGCCTGCTTCCGCTGTCAGGCATTGAACACGCCGGGAGTGCGCTGTTCTCGCTAAACCGCTTCAACCTGTTCAGTTTTCATTTTGCTGATCACGGCGCACGTGACGGTTCGCACCCCTTGGTGTGGATACGCGATCTACTCGACAAAAACGGGATTGTTGCCGACGGCGAAATCAATCTGCAGTGCTTTCCACGCGTGCTGGGTTTCGTCTTCAATCCGGTCAGTTTCTGGTATTGCCATAACGCGTCGGGTGCGCTGATTGCGGTGCTTGCCGAGGTAAACAACACCTTCGGCGAGCGCCACAACTACCTCCTGGCACACGCTGATGGGCGGCCGATTCACGATGGTGAGGTGATCGAGCGCGACAAGGTGTTCCACGTCTCACCGTTCATGGCCGTCTCCGGCTACTACCGTTTTCGTTTTCAATCCCGACCGGCACCGGGCCAGTCGCCGATATGGCGGCTGGCGCGCATCGACCACGGCGATGCGGCCGGTGATCTGTTGCATACCGCGCTCTACGGTACGGCCGCGCCGCTGACCAGTGGCCCCTTGTTCAAGGCCTTCGTCAGTTATCCCTTACTGACGCTGGGCGTCGTATTTCGGATTCATTGGCAGGCGCTGCGGCTGTGGCTCAAGCGCTCGCCCTTCTTCACGAAACCCAATCCCCCGCTTGAGGAGACGACGCAATGAATACCATGCAAAACATTCTCGACCTTTCAACCTCGACGAGGACCCAGCGCCGGCCGCGCAATGCCCGCGCGGTGCTCGGCTTGCTGGAGAAGATCACCCAGGGAACGCTGGAGGTGCGCTTGCCGGATAGTGGGCATCTGTGCTGTGGAAGCGGCGAGGTGTCCGTTACGCTGGAGATCGCCAACTGGTCGGTATTCGACCGCATCCTGGAACGCGGCGACGTGGGCTTCGCCGAAGCCTGGATCGATGGCGAGTGGACTACGCCGGATTTGCCTAGGCTGCTGACCCTGTTGGCCAACAATCGCGACGCGCTATCGCACGCGGTCTACGGGCAATGGTGGAGCCTGCTCTCGGCCCGTCTGCGCCACCTCTTCAATGCCAATACGCGGACGGGCTCGCGCCGCAACATCATGGCGCATTACGACCTGGGCAATGACTTCTACACGCTGTGGCTCGATCCAACGATGAGCTATTCCAGCGCGCTGTTCTCCGGTGATGCGCAGCGTTCGCTGCAGGCGGCGCAGCTGGTAAAGTACCGTCGCATTCTACGTCGTCTCAATGCGCGTCCGGGGCAGCGCGTACTGGAAATCGGCTGCGGCTGGGGCGGTTTTGCCGAGGTCGCGGCGCGCGAGGGGGGGCTTGACGTGCTGGGCGTAACGCTATCGCCGGCGCAGCTCGATTACGCCCGTCAGCGCATGGCGAAGGCTGGCTTGAGCGGGCAGGTAACTCTCGAGCTGTGCGATTACCGCGATTTGGCCAGCGAAAAGTTCGATCACATCGTTTCCATTGAGATGTTCGAAGCGGTCGGAGAGCGCTGGTGGCCCAGCTATTTCAAGACACTGGCGCGCATGCTGGCGCCGGAGGGGCGCGCCGTGGTGCAGAGCATCACCATCCAGGACAAATTGTTCCCGCGCTATCGTCGTGGCACGGACTTCATCCAGCAACACGTGTTCCCCGGCGGCATGTTGCCGAGTCCGTCGGTTTTCAGCCGCCAAGCCGCCAAAGCCGGCCTGGTGGTGCGCGACGTATTTGCCTTTGGCTCGGACTATTCGCGCACCCTGGCCGAATGGTCCACGCGTTTCGAGCAGCAGTGGCCGGCCATTGAAGCGCAAGGATTCGACCAGCGTTTCCTGCGGCTGTGGCGTTTTTACCTGGCCTATTGTCAGGCCGGTTTCAACAGCGGCTGCACCGATGTCATGCAGTTCGAACTGGTGCATCGGCCTTGAAACGTCTGATCCTGCTCGCCCTGTTTGTCGCTGCGACAGCACAGGCCCTGCCCGATGTGCTGCGCATCGAGGCCGCAGGCTTGCGCCAGTGGGGCAGCGGCGAGATGAGATGGTTCGGTCTTGCGCTCTACCGCGCCACGCTGTGGGTTGCCGGCGAGTCGCCGGAGTCCTCGACAAGCGCCCTGCAGCTTGACTATCTGCGCGACATTCCGCGCGAGCGTCTGGTGCAGACGAGCCTCGACGAAATGCGCCGGCTCGGTGCCGATGAGGCGCAGTTGAAAGGCTGGGAGGGCGATCTGCAGCGTGTCTTTCCCGA
The DNA here is from genome assembly GCA_031398685.1 of Rhodocyclaceae bacterium. Lineage (GTDB taxonomy): Bacteria > Pseudomonadota > Gammaproteobacteria > Burkholderiales > Rhodocyclaceae > Propionivibrio. The sequence goes on from JANNNT010000553.1 coordinate 5,008, forward strand.
CGTGAAGGAAGGCGAGAGTATCGTCGGTGTGCACTATCCTGGGCGCGGTGCCGGCTTTTACCATCAAGGTCAAGCTACGGGTTACGTGAGTGACGCCGAGTTTGCACGGCGCTTCTTCGCCATCTGGCTGGACCCGGCCAGTCGTAGCCCACGCCTGCGCGCGGCGTTGCTCAAGCGCCCGGAAGGTTGAGCATGTCCAGTCCGTCTGTCGCCGCCAGGCCTTTGCCGCAGAGCCAACTGCTGGCTTACGGCGCGCTCGGCCTGCCGCTGGCGATGGCGGCCTTGCCAGTCTATGTGCATGTGCCGCGACTTTACGCCGAGATCTCGGGAATGAGCCTGAGCCTGCTTGGTGCGTTGCTGCTGGTTTCGCGCCTCGCCGACGCTAGCATCGATCCGCTGCTTGGCGGCTGGAGCGACCGCACAGCGAAACGCCAGCGCCTGATCGTGCTGGCGTTGCCCTTGCTGGCGCTCGGCATGGTCGCCCTGCTGCATCCGCCGCAGGTCGGCGCCGCGTTCTGGCTGCTCGGTTCGCTACTGCTGACCTATTTCGCCTTTTCGCTGGCCAGCGTGGCGTACCAGGCCTGGGGCGCGGAACTGGGCCGTGACTCCGGCGAACGCACGCGGCTCACGGCAAGTCGTGAGGGCTTCGGCCTGGTCGGCGTGGTTCTCGCGGCGACCATGCCGGGGCTCCTCTCAAGCAATACCGCGCAAGGGCTGTCGTGGCTATCCTGGGTCTTTGTGCCGCTGCTTATGCTCTTCGCGACTTTGACCCTGGGCGGCACTCCAGAGGCAGGGCAACGTCTGCCGGCTGATGGCAAGCTGTTTGGCGATTTGTGGCGCGTTCTTGGCGATGTCCGTTTCAGAAAGTTGCTGACTGTTTTCGTGGTGAACGGAATCGCCGCTGCATTGCCGGCCACGCTGGTACTTTTCTTCGTCGCCGATGTGTTGCAGGCGGAGGCCTGGGGTGGAGCGTTTTTGGCGCTCTATTTCGTCAGCGGCATCCTCTTCTTGCCGGTGTGGGTGACACTCTCCCGGCGCTATGGCCGGGTGCCGGCCTGGGTCGCCTCGATGATCGTGGCTGTTGCCGCGTTCTCCTGGGCGTGGACGCTGGGTGCTGGCGATGACTTGGCGTTCGCTGTCATCTGCCTGCTCTCCGGCGCGGCGCTCGGGGCCGATCTCACCTTGCCTGCCGCGCTGCTGGCCGATATCGCCGAAGCCGGGAATGGACGCCAGGGCCGGGCGGCGCAGGCCGGAGGCTACTTCGGCTGGTGGAATCTGGTGGCCAAGCTCAATCTCGCACTCGCCGCCGGTCTCTCGCTGCCGCTCCTTGACCTGCTTGGTTACCGGCCCGGCGTCGTCGAGGCCACCCTCGGCTTGTCGGCGGTGTATTGCCTCTTGCCGTTGTTCTTTAAAACCATCGCTGCTGTGCTCGCCTGGCGCTGGCGGAAAATTCTGGAGTCATCATCATGAAAATCCTGTGGTTGGCTTTCTGCGCCGCTGGCGTGCTTGGCCTGGGCGGCTGTGCCGGCGTTCCGGTCGAGCGTTATCAGGCCCAGCAGCCAGCGCTCGATCTAGCGCAGTATTTCAATGGCACGCTCGACGGCTGGGGGATGTTCCAGGATCGCTCGGGCGAGGTCATCAAGCGCTTCCACGTGGTGATTGACGCCAAATGGGAGAAGCGCGATGGCGTCAATGTCGGCACGCTTGATGAAAATTTCAGCTGGTCGGATGGCACGACATCGCGCCGGGTGTGGACCATCACGCGCAGCGATGCCACGCATTATATCGGCCGTGCCGATGACGTGGTTGGCGAGGCGCAGGGCGAAGCTGCCGGCAATGCCTTGCGCTGGCGTTATGTGCTGGCGCTACCGGTCGACGGCAAAGTGTGGAACGTCGATTTCGATGACTGGATGTTCCTGATCGACAATAAGGTCATGCTCAATCGCTCGGCGATGAGCAAGTTCGGCTTCCGCCTTGGCGACGTGACGCTGAGCTTCACCAAGCGCTGATGTCATGAACCTGAAGATCACCGACTGGCAGGACAGGCGTGTGTGGTTGCTTGGGGCTTCGAGCGGTATCGGCGCGGCGCTCGGTCAACTGTTGCTCGCGCGCGGTGCTCGTGTGGCGTTCTCGGCGCGCAATGTCGAAAAGCTCAACAGCATCGCCAATGCTGCAGAGCACGCCTTGCTGCTGCCCTGCGATGCGTCCGACGAGGCGAGTGTGCGCGGCGCGTGGGAGCGGCTACTGCTGACGTGGGGCGGGGTGGACGTGGCCATCTATCTGGCCGGTGATTACGCGCCGATGCGCGCCTGGGAACTCGATACCGCCAAGGCCCGCCGCATGATCGCAGTGAACTTCACCGGCGCCGTCTACTTCACCACCTGCGTCGTGCCGCAATTACTGCGTCAGGGCGCGGGACAGATCGCCTTCGTGGCCAGCGTCGCCGGTTATCGCGGCTTACCGAAGTCCTTGATCTATGGTCCGACCAAGGCGGCGCTGATCAACTTCGCTGAGGCGCTTTACATCGACCTTGAACCCAAGGGGCTCGGCGTGCGCGTGATCAATCCCGGCTTCGTGGCGACGCCGCTGACCGCGCAAAACGACTTCGCCATGCCGGCATTGTTGACGGCGGAAGCCGCAGCCCAGGCCACTCTTGACGGTTTTGCCGGCAGCGCCTTCGAAATCGATTACCCAAAGCGTTTTACGCGGGTGATGAAACTGCTCGCCCATCTGCCGTACAGGGTGTATTTCCCCCTGGTACGTCGCCTCACCGGCGCATGAAAGCATAGAACATGAGCCCCTCGACTCTCGATTCGCTGGTTTCTTTTTTCGAGAACATCAGTCCGGAAAGCATCGCGGAATTTCCCCGCTATTACGCCGACGACGCTTACTTCAAGGACCCGTTCAACGAGGTGCGCGGGTTGCCGGCGATTCAGCACATTTTCACGCACATGTTTCGCCAGGTCGCCGAACCGCGCTTTTCCATCGTCGATCGGGTCGTCGATGAAAATGGAGGGCTGCTGGTGTGGGAGTTCCATTATCGCGTGAAGGTGTGGGGAAGCCGCCAGACGCAAAGCATACGCGGAGCGACTCACGTCCGACTCAACGCGGAGGGTAAAGTGATCTGGCACCGCGATTACTGGGATGCTGCCGAAGAGCTTTATGCCAAATTGCCGCTCATCGGATGGCTGATGCGGGGCTTGAAAAATGGGTTATCCGGATTCCGTGGTTGATTACCTGCATTGCGATGCACAACGCTATAGGGGTATTGCTTGTGATGAAATTGGTTATTTCTGTCCGGCCAAGCTTGCCAGTAGAACTTCAGAGGTCGAACGACCGCCAATAAGCGGTGGTCATTCATCTTGTCAAGCGGACCGGCACAATCCGCGTTAGTGCTACTGCACCTACAATCGAATCGTCAAAGTGCTATCGCTGCTTGGTGGCGCTTTTCAATAAATAACCGCTCGGGTTTGTTGCCCCAGCTTTTCGCTGTAATTCCACGAACGACTATAAAGAGAGCTTCCCACATTCCGCAGGTGGCGCAAGCCAACCGGCATCGATGTGCCAACCCGAGCCCGCCCGGCGGAGAGAACTTCCCCGCCCTGGGGCGGGGTTAGGGGCGGGGCAATCCCGCCGCCCGGTAGGGCGCGAGGCTCTAGCCAATGACATTGGCACCCACTCGAAATTCAAAAGGGCCTCATTTAATGACGGAGGACCGTTCGGTATGCTGACAAGGGCGCCTCCACCACCGCGGCAAAGGTCTGACTTGCGGCCATCAACTGGAAACCGCCTGTGTGCTGGGTAAGCCTTAGAGAAACCGGTTTTCAGTATTGACGACAGCACAGTTAAGAGCTACTCCCGCTTGCGACAAAATCAATCGAATTTACCCGACAATAACAGTCAAGTAAATGTTTGAATCCGCTTGTGACAGTTGGTTAATTAGGCTATGTCACGCGCTTCCGGCGTCAAATAGTGCTGGATCAGAGAAGGGGAAAAGCTGATAAACACTTTTCCGCCCACTCCTGTCTGTTATATTGTCCAGGACAAACAGTATGGCTGTTTGCCTGTCAGCTTACTTGGGCATCAACACCGTGTCGACGACGTGAATTACCCCGTTGCTGGCCATTACATCGGTGCCGACTACCTTGCCATTGTTGACCTTGGCGCCGCCGTCCGTGGTGATGCGCAGCTTGCCACCCTGTACTGTCATGACATCTCCAGCCTTTACATCCTTGGCCAAAACCAGACCGGGTACGACGTGATAGGTCAATACGGCGGAGAGTTTTGCCTTGTCTTTGAGTAGCGCATCAAGATCCGCTTTGGGGATCTTGGCAAAGGCTTCATCCGTCGGTGCGAATACGGTGAACGGGCCTTTGCTCTTGAGCGTTTCGACCAAGCCAGCCGCCTGAACCGCTGTTACCAGTGTTGTGAAACTGCCGGCGTCGACTGCCGTATCGACGATGTCCTTACTGGCGGCCGTGGCGGACAAACTCAATAGCGCAAACGAAGCGGCGCAAAGGGCAGATTTGATTTGAAATTCCATACTGTTCTCCAGAGTTAAGAATGCATCGTCGACATGACGAGTTGCAAGAGATTTTTCATCTCTTTGTCTAGGACAATAAGAGATCAATCGAGTTCCGTCTCGTTTGTGTTTTTTGCCGGGAACGGCGATCATGGGCCGGCAGATCGCCGCTCTTGCCTTCTACTGGTTGCTCATTGCCCTCACGCTGATCGTGCTCAGTGTGGGTCTGGCCCTGATGGTGGTAGCGCGAGTCGGTGAAGTGCGACCGGCGACCGCCGGACGACGGCTTGGTCGAGGGGCCGGCTTGCTGCTGGCGAACATCGTTCTGATCAATGTGGCGGTTTCGTTTTTGGAATACGGCCTAGGTCAGTGCAAACACAGCCCGACTCGCCATCAATTGCTAGGGGCAAACCTTGAGTAGCAGAGGGATGAGCGGCGTAATCCGGCTAAACTGTTTTCTGTGATGCCCCGTTTGTAACTTGCCCTAATTGTGCGCGGCGGCGTGAATATCGTATGAATTTGGCGGTTTGAAAGTCACGGTCGCAGACGGCCCACAAATTGGCACGAATCACCCGTTGATCTGATCCTTCATCCGGAAGCTCTTGCCCTCGATGAGCACCGTTTCGGCGTGATGGAGTAGCCGGTCGAGGAGCGCCGAAGTCAGGGTGCTGTCGTTATTGAAGATCTCTGGCCAGTGCTTGTAGGCGCGGTTGGACGTGATGATCAGGGCGCCGCGCTCATAGCGTCCGCTGATGACCTGGAAGAGCAGATCGGCGCCATGCTTGTCGATGGGCAAATACCCGAGCTCGTCGTCGATAAGCAGGCGCGGCTGGAGATACTTGTGCAGTTCGCGCTTCAGATTGCCGTGCGCCTGCGCGGCCGAGAGCGTGTTGATGATATCGACGGCGGTGGTAAAAAGCGTCGAGTAGCCACGCAGACAGGCGGTGTGCCCGAGGGCAATACTGAGATGACTTTTACCCAGGCCGACATTGGAAATGAAGATCACATTGGCGTGCTCCTCGATGAAGCGCAGGCGGAAGAGGTTCTGGATCTGGGGTCGGTTGATCTTCTTCGGCCAGCCCCAGTCAAACTGATCAAGCGTCTTGAGGACGGGGAAGCGGGCCAGCCCGACCCGACGCTGGATGCTCCGGTCTTCGCGCTGGTGCGCCTCGCCTTCCATTAAGCGCGCCAGATAATCGACATGGGGCCACTGCTCGGCACCGGCGTCGTGGAGCAGCGATTCAAAGTGCTCAAGCACATACGACAGCCTCAAGCTCGCCAGGTGGGCGCGCAGCGCTTCGGTGACCGTTGTGCCACCGGACGTAGTGATCGGATGTTCAGTGCTCATCGCCGTGCCCTTCATAGAGTGAGAGATCCGGTGCGGCAATCTCGATATCCAGGAGATCCTGGCGGCGAGTGAGATGCAGCGCACCGGGCTCGGGTGTTTCGCGCGCCCGCATCTCGAGAATGTTGGCGATGTACTCGCAACTAAAGGCGGCGAAAGCGATGCCGTCGGCAATCGCCCGGTCGACTGCATCGACACCGTAGATCTCACTCAGGGCCACAATCTTGCGCAGGTGATGGCGCGGGTTCACCCGGCGTTGCTCGATTCCCTCGACATAAGTCTGCGCATGACGCGACAGGTTCAGGAACTGCTTGAGCAGTCGCTGCTCCCGTGCGTTATGTCGCTGTTCAAGGAGCGCCTTCGGGTGGTCAGGGTCCTCGTAATCCTGGTGCCGATCGTAGCGGCGAACATGGCGGGCAATGAGCTTGTCCTGATGGTAAATGCAGACCCAGGTGGGCGTCGCTTTGATCGTCACGCGACAACTGGCATATTCGGCCGGCACTGAATAATGGTTGGCATCCAGCGCGATGCGGAATTGCTTGGTGGCGCGCTGACTCTTGATGCGGCCCAGATCGTAGGGCATTGGATTGATTGGGCGCAGAAGCGCCTGCTCTTCCTTGAACAAATCGACCGGCCGCTGATGCGTTTCTCCATGGATGCGCACATTGGCGATGGTCGCCAGCCAGATTTCGGCGGCCGGATTGACGGCGCTGAAGTCGAGGAAGTCCAGCCCGTTCAGGAAGTTCTTCTTGATGTAGCCGACGCCATTCTCGACACGGCCTTTCTCGTTGCCCTTGGCGACGGAGCACGGCGAGATGTGAAATCCCCAATGCCGGGCGAAATCCAGATAGCGCGGATTGAACACCGGCGCTTCACCGACGACGCGACTGAGCACCGCCGACTTCAGATTATCGATCATCAGCCGGGTCGGGCAGCCGCCAAAGGCCGCAAAGGCATGTTCATGCGCGGCCAGGAAGTGCTCCATGGTTTGCGAGACGGTGAATTCGACATACATGAGGCGGCTGTAGCAGAGCACCATGACGAAGAAGGAGAGTCGCCGGCGGGTCGAGCCACAGCCGATCGAGCCGTATTCGCCCCAGTCGACCTGGGCGCATTCGCCGGGCACAAAGGAGAGCTTGAGAAACGCCTCGCGGCGCACCGGACGGACCTTGCGCACATAATCCTTGACGATCGTGAAGCCGCCCTCGAAACCGTCTTCACGCAGGCGCTGGAAGATCTGCTGCGCGCTGTACGGGTGCGTCTCCAGCAGACGGACCACCCTGGCCTTAAACGAATCGAGCCGGCTGCCTCGTGGCACAGAATGCCGAGCGCGGTACGCCGGGCGTCGTACCCACTTGGCGACCGTTTGCGCGTGCAGGCCGAGGGCGCGCGCAGTCTGCGCGACGGTCAGCTGCTGACGCTCGTGACAATCCCTGATCTTGCAGTAAGTCTCGTAATCGATCATGGCGCCCGTCCCAAGGCGGCACGCAACTGACCGATCCTGACGCCAATCTCTTCCGCGTCGAGCTCGCGCACCTCACTACGCGGGGGGCAATCCAGAGACAGCACCTGATAGAGCGGGCGCTGATAGGCGATCAGCCCCAGGCGCACGAGATCACTGCGCGCCTGGCTCAGGCGGGCGGTGCTCATCGACAGGCCGCGAACCAGGGTGGCATCCGCGTAATAGCTCAACCCCCGCTCATCGCCGACCGTCACCAGAAACAAATACAGCGCCATCGCCGAATGGTCACAGCGCTCGAGGTACCGCTCGCGAACCAGTCGGTGGTCGACCCAGCTGAACTGGGCTGGAATCTGCCGGAGCCGCTCCGGACAGAGCACACGTTTGAGCGTCATCGCCAGTCCTCCCCGCTAAGATGTCGTGCCCCAGTTCTATCAGCCGCCGGGTGCTTCTGGCGATGTCATCTTGTAACGTACTGCCGGTAAATTGAGCGATAAAGCCAATCAGAACAGCGGGTTGGTACAACAAGAGATCTTGTAACGCAGGAGGCGGCACGCTTTTACAATCATCAACGATTTCAATCGATTGCAACGGGCAGAGATCTTGTAACGCAAGCGGCGCATCGGGCGACATCCGCCGTTGCCCTTTGGGTCGCCGCCAGTACCCCGGATGTTCCGCTCGCCAGGCCTGAACTCGCGCCACATTCTCGGGTCCGCGAAAATAGTCCTGATTCTCGGCTTTGGCGAGCCAGGCGCGCCGACTCGTCGCCTTGCTCGCTTTGCGGCAACCGGGTTCGGAACAGTAGTTCTGATGTCTCGCGTTTCGCGGATCGGCTCGGAAGAACGCCCCGCAAAACAGGCAGTTGTGTTGCTCTGGGCGCGCCATGATTCACCCTCCTTGCGGCGAATCATGCGCGGCAACGGAACTATGCGAGATGCACTATTGAGCAGGTCGAGATGGAGGAAAAGCGAAGAACGAAGAAGATCGAACGGCGAGGAAGAAAACGCAGAAAAGCCTTCAGATAGTAAGCCCCGAAGAAAATCCACCAAGAAAATACAACACGTTCAAACCGCCAAGTTCAAGTGACTTTCAGATCGCCGATGACACCCTAATTGATGGAGCAGGGATTCCCCGATAGCAGCCCTTCGACCATACAACGAATTCTGCCACCGGCAGCTTACGGGAAACAAGCCGAACTCACCCTTTCGGCCAAGACCAGACATTCACCTCACGTATGTACCGGCACTGAGATAAGTAAATTACAGGCTACGGTGCGCAGGCTTGGCTCGGGGCGCCAGACTAGACTTCGCCGAAGCGAGCGTTTGGCTCCGGCCGTCCTTGGCCTGAAGAATCCGAGGGAGGTTGTCTTCAATCCAGTCCGCAAGCTCTCTGACTTTTTCAGCGGCCTCTCGGCCAAGAGGCGTCAGTCGGTATTCCACATGCGGCGGGACGACGTCGAAGGCAATTCGGTCCACTAAACCGTCGGCCTCCAACCATTGCAAGGTCTGTGCAAGCATTCTTTCACTGACGCCGTCTATCGCACGCCGCAATTCACTGAAGCGATGAACGCGGGTTTCCAGAACAAGCAGAATCAGTACGCCCCACCGACTGGTGATGTGCTTGAGCACCTCACGCGACGGACACGCCGCAACGAGAAGCTCGCCGCGGCGCATTCTATTTAGCAATGTTGACTTGGCCTCGACGCCCAGTGGCTCACTGGTTTTCATACTTACCTTCATGTACGTACTTCCGAAAAGTTAGCATAAGCATGATACTACTACTTCGATCAATCACCGAGTTAGGAAATACCATGAAAATCGCAATCACTGGCGCCTCCGGCCAACTCGGCCGCCTCATCATCGAACGACTACGTGCCAAAATGCCGGCCAGCGACCTCATCGCGCTTGTTCGCACCCCATCCAAGGCGGTTGATTTGGGCGTCGAGGTGCGCGAGGCGGACTACACCCGCCCCGACACCTTGGGTAAAGCACTTGCGGGCGTCGATACGCTTTTGATGATTTCGGGCAGCGAAATAGGCCAACGCGTGGCACAGCATCGCAATGTCATCAACGCCGCCAAAGCAGCCGGCGTCAAGCGCGTGGTCTACACAAGCGTGTTGCACGCAGAGCGCTCCACGTTGAGCCTGGCGCCTGAGCATGTCGAAACCGAAGCGCTCCTGAAAGCGTCCGGGCTGAGCATCACCCTGCTGCGCAACGGGTGGTACACCGAGAACTACACCGTCTCCGTAGGGCCTGCCGTGGCGAACGGCGCATTCATCGGAAGCGCAGGGCAAGGAAAGATTGCTTCAGCCGCGCGAGCCGACTTTGCCGATGCAGCGGTGGCCGTGTTGACGAGCACTGGTCATGAGGGCAAAACCTATGAGCTGGCCGGGGACTCGGCGTACACCTTGACCGAACTGGCTGCAGAAATCTCACGCCAGACAGGCAAGGACATCCCCTATAAGGACTTGCCCCCTGCCGATTACACGGCGGCGCTCACGGCGGCAGGACTTCCCGCCCCCTGGCCTGAGGCGCTGCCTTCGTTTGATGTCGAAGCCGCCAAGGGGGCCTTATTCGACGACTCCCGCGAACTATCGAATCTTATCGGGCGACCCACTACGTCGCTGAAAGATTCCATCGCCGCCGCGCTCAAGCAAGCATGAGCATGCGGCTTGTTTCCATCCATATGCCTGAGGAAGTGGCCATGTCCAGGCGGGCTGGCCACTTGGCAGCCGACGTGCTGCGGATGATTACCGAGCACTTCAAGCCCGGCATCACGACGGACGCAATCGACCAGTTGTGCCATACGCACATCGTCGAGGTGCTGCAAGCCATCCCGGCGAACGTGGGCTACAACGGTTTTCCCAAGACCGTATGCACGTCCGTCAACCACGTGGTCGGCCACGGCATACCTTCAGCTAGGCAACTAAAGAAGGGCGATATCGTGAACGTCGACGTTGCCATCATTAAAAACGGCTGGTTTGGCGACTGCAGCCGCATGTATTTCGTTGGCGAGCCAAGCCCGCTGGCCAAGCGCTTGGTCGACACCACTTATGAAGCCATGCGTGCCGGTATCCTTCAAGTCAAGCCGGGCGCCACCTTGGGCGACGTTGGGCACGCAATCCAAACGGTCGCGCATCGTGAGCATTTCAGCGTGGTCCGCGAGTATTGTGGCCACGGCATTGGGCAGGTCTACCACGATGAGCCGCAAGTGCTGCATTACGGCAGGCGAGGCGAAGGCCTGCGACTGGAGGCAGGAATGATTTTCACCATTGAGCCCATGATTAACGCGGGTCGCCGCGACATAAAGGAGCTATCTGATGGCTGGACCATCGTAACCAAGGATCGCTCTCTTTCTGCACAGTGGGAACACACGGTAGCGGTGACCGAAACCGGGTTTGAGGTGCTAACACCATGGCCCGAGGGGTACGGCCTATACAGCACTATCGAATAATTTTACGGCTACCATACATGCCATATGGGAATTATCGTTGCATGGCGCTTTCTGGGACGACCGCTTTAGGCGTGCGTGAACTTCGGCTTGGGTCGGTTGCCGAAATTCAAGCCTCAGGGTTGAGCGACTGCTTGCAGTGTGGGCCTGCCGTTCGAACGAAAATTGCTCGGCACCGCATCCGGCGTCGGAAACGCAGTGGCAGTGACAACAGTGGTCCCGGAAGCGTGAAAAGCGGCCGAAGTGCAAATAGCGCCTCGGACGCGAGTCGCGGGCGCGGCGCGGACGATCCAGCAGGTCATGTTTCCGGTGCTGATGATCCAGCCGGGCATGTTCGCGGCGCCGGCGATATTCTTCTCAAATAAGTTTTCACGGCGCTTATGATTAATCCGAGTGCTCCGGTGCATCAAGCGCTACATCGGGGCACTCGACGAAACTCAAGTTGGCACACAATGGGCCGGGGTGAAGCGCAGGTCCAGGTCGCCGCGCTTGGCCGTGAAGTCGCAAAGCGACCGGATGGCAACGGTGTATTGCAAGGGTTGGCTCAAGGGATAGCTCAAACCGGGGTGGCCGGTACTGCAGCCGCGCTGGAAGGCACCGGGGACGGCATCTCGGGTCCGACGACCGGCATGGCAATGATCTGGGGTGGCCGGGACAGCTCGATATTCGCCGCCGCCAGCTTTTTCAGGGCCTCAAACAGCAGCGCACTGCGCACACCGTAAGCCGCACGCGGCGAAGTTACAAAACCGGTGGCGTTAAACACCAGGCTGCCGTTGTCGATGCCATCCAGCTGCACGTTCGGGGCCGGCGCTTCCAGCACATCAGGATGGGCTTCAAACACGCCCAGCAGCAGGGCGCGCACCTCTTCGGCCGGTGTGACCAGCGGCATGGGCAGCTTGATCTGCACCAGACCCAGCGGACTCGCATGGGTCACGTTGCGAACGGTTTTGGTGATGAATTCCGAGTTGGGAACGATCACGGTCGAGCGGTCACCTAACTGGATTTCAGTGGCGCGCATGTTGATGCGGCGAATATCGCCTTCAACGGTGCCCAGCGAGACCCAGTCACCTACGCGAACCGGGCGCTCGGCCAGCAAAATCAGACCAGAGACAAAATTTTGCACCACGGCCTGCAAGCCGAAACCAATGCCCACCGACAGGGCGCTGGCAATCCAGGCAATGCGATCAAGCCCGATGCCCACAGCTGACAGGGACAGCGACACCGCAAAACCATAACCAACATAGCCCAGCAGTGTGGCGGCCGAAGTCTGCATGCCCGCATCCAGGTGTGTGGTGGGCAGATAGCTGGCCACCAGCCAGCGCTTGAGCAGCCGGACGGCCAGCAGCGACAGCCCCAGTACCAGCACCGCCTGCAGCACGGCCGCCGGCGCAATGCTCACCTCGCCGATCTTCAGGCCCTCCTGGATCTGACTGGTGCGGCTGAACAGCTCCGATGGGCCTTCCCCAAAAGGCGCCAGCAGCAGGATCAGCGCCAATAGTGCCAGCACGACCTTGGTCAGGCCTGACAGCAGCACGGCGGCCTGCTCACCCAACCTGGAAGTGCCGTCGGCGGCCACCGGCACCGCCGCGTTGGCTTCGCTGCCGGGCCCTGCCTCCGGGTGTGCCAGCAGGGCCTTTAAGCAGTCATCTGCAAAGACGGCGAGCAGATAGGCCGAGGCGACAACGATCATCGTCCAGACCACCTGCTTGATGACAAAGCTGCCAAACGACACATAACCGGCCAGCAGGCAAATCAGGCTGCCGGCCAGCAGTAGCCTGCCAGCGTTGATCAGCACGCTAACCCAGGCAGGCCGGCGCATCGACTCCGGTTGCTCGGAAGCCTGCTTTGCCTCGCGCCGCAGGCGTTCACCCCGCATGGTGACCAGCGCCATGGCAACGCCGATGGCCAACTGGGTGATGCAGTCCAGCGCAATCGTGGCGGCCAGGCTGGTGTTCAGCAGCGACGCCATCCGTCCGCTAATAACGACAAACGCGATCAGCATCGCCAGTTGAAGCGGAAACCAGCGCAGGCCTTCGGCCACGTGGTCAGGCAGGGGGGACAGCCGCCACGACGGCCGCCCGGGTGACAGCAGGGCATGGCCCAGGCCTGCAATGTAGGCACTGAAACACACCGTACTAAAAATAATGCCCCCCAGCTGCGCCAGCAAACCGGCCGCATCCTCCTGCGTGGAAAACAGCGAGCCGAGCGCGGCCGTGACCAGCGCGACAGTGACCACCGTCAAACCAACCAGCGTCAGCGCCCGAAGCGAGCGACGCAGGCGGCTGGGTGGCACGCGTGTGGACGTCAGCCGCATTAAGGCGCCACCCAGCCACCAGCGCAAGGCGGCGATCAGGCCGAGGCTCAGCAGCACGGCGGCAACCAACCAGCCCGGCGCTGCGCGCAAGGCGGCCGCCACCTCACGCCCGAGCGCGGCCAACCGGGCGGCGTCCTGCGGCAGGTCCTGACGAACCTCGGACCAGAAATTGGACCCCAGAATCGACGCGGTTCGTTCGCCCAAGCGGGCCTGAAACTGTTGCCGCCGGCGGCTGGCGATTTCGGCGGTTGCCTGATCGGCCTCGACCACCAGCAGACGCGACAGCTTGATCTGCGCATCGAGTTCGGTACGGCTTTTCTCAAGCTGGGCGCGCTGCGCCGCGACCACGGGCGATTCCTTGGTGCCAGCCGCAAGCGTGCCCAGTTGCTCCAGCCGCGCCTGGACACTCTCCAGCGCCGCCGCCAGCGGCACGGCAGCGGCGTCGCCTTCAGCGCGAGCCGCCTGGGCATCCGCCCGCAGTCTGGAGAGCTCGCTGTCGTTGGTCACGGTGTCGATGGCTTTCTGAATGGCCGCCACATTGCGACGCGCCGTGTCCAGCGTCAACCTGGCCACCGCTTCTTCCGAAGGTTGCGCCTGGGCTTCGAAGGGCAGCGCCAGCAACACCCAGAAGCAGACGAAGGCCACCAGCAGCGCTGAAAAAGCCAAACCTTTTCGGCCAGAAGGGCTGGCAAGCATGTGTGGTTCCATTGGGGCTACCTTAATGAGCTGATGCATTTGAAGTTGCACAGCTCTGCAGGACGGCTTCGCGTTCCTGAATGCGTTGATCGCGCTTTTTTGTCACTGAAATGCTACAAAAATAATAGCTGCTCCTGCACGTATTACTCAGCAGTCAGGA
>JANNNT010000557.1:0-5448 GCA_031398685.1 Rhodocyclaceae bacterium
TCGTGCGCAAACCATCGCCTATGACGATTTCATCACCTATGGCGGCGAGCAGGGTGCCAAGGAAGCGGGCAAGATGCGCGCCGAGGGCAAGGAGTATGTCGTCAAGGACGGTGATGTTCTTAACTTCCTCTTCAACGTCTAAGCCCTTAACGCCAACAGGGCGGCCGCCATGAACCCTGCAGCGCAGGTTAGTCCGCCTGTCCGCTATCGCGGCCGCTTCGCACCTTCGCCCACCGGGCCCTTGCATTTTGGTTCGCTTGTCGCGGCGCTAGGCAGTTATCTCGATGCACGTGCCAACGGTGGTGAGTGGCTGGTGCGCATCGAAGACGTTGACGGGCCGCGCACGGTCCCGGGTGCCGCCGACGGGATATTGCGCACGCTCGAGAGTTTCGGCTTCGAGTGGAACGGCGAAGTGCTCGTCCAGAGCCATCGTCTCGACCTCTACCATACAGCGCTCGTTCGTCTGCAAGCCGATGGGGACGTTTTTCCGTGCGCCTGCTCGCGTAGCGAGATTGCCGCAGCGACAAAGCAGATGTCGGTCGATGGCGGACTGGTTTATCCCGGTACCTGCCGCGACGGTCTGGCCGAGGAGAAAGCTGCTCGTGCCTGGCGCATGCGTGTTCCCAACCGGGAATTCTGTTTTGTCGATCGCGTTCAGGGCGAAGCTCGGCAGAATCTTGAGCATGAGGTCGGGGACTTCGTGTTGTTGCGCGCCGACGGGCAATACGCTTACCAATTGGCCGTGGTGGTCGACGATGCGATTCAGGGCGTGAATGCGGTGGTACGCGGCGTCGATCTGCTCGATTCGACGGCGCGCCAGATGTGGTTGCAACAGCGTCTTGATCTGCCGACCCCGAGTTACGCGCACCTGCCGGTGGTGGTTAATGCGGCCGGCGAAAAGCTCTCCAAGCAGACCCTGGCTGCGGCTGTCGATCCGACGTGCGGCAGTGCAATTCTGGCCTCTGCCATGCAGTTTCTCGGACATCCCGTGCCGATAGAGTGGCGTCGCGCACCCTTGGCGGATTTTTGGCCTTGGGCAATCTCCGTGTGGTCAATTCAAGACGTGCCTGCGCTACGCGGGGTGTTTCCTGGCGGCACGCTGCTCTTCTAAAGGGCTGTGTCGTGTTCGGTGCTGTGCTATGTTCACACGGTCTCACAACGATGTGGAAAGCGACAATCCAATGTCTACTGCTGATCGTGGCGGAGAGCGGGACGGGCCTGATGGTGGCGTGTTGGCCTCGAAAGTGAGTCGCACGCGCTTCTGGTTGCTGTGCGTGCTTGTCATCCTCGTCTGGGGCGCTGCGTCGTGGCGTGGGGCGGAATGGCTGTTCCAGAAAAGGACGGCACGCCTGATCGAGCGGGAGCAGGAAATGGTTTTGTCTGGCGCGGCATCGGTTGGCGCCAATGTTGGATTTACCCTGGCCCACATGCGCAGCATTCCGAAGGTGCTGGCAAGGCAGCCCGAAATCGAAACCATCCTTTCCCGCATTGGCCCAGAAGTACAGCGTACCCGTTTGCCACTGCCGCAAATAAGAGAGCTACTGGCCAAGGACCCTAACTTGGAAAAGGCGGCGAAACGCCTCGAGTCCATTGTTGCCGAACTGGACATTGACCAGATCTGGATTATCAATGCCGCCGGTGATTGCGTGGCCTCGGGTGGTTTCGCCCCAGAATCGACAGCAACCGGGGTGAACTACGTCGACCGGGAGTACTTCCTGATGGCGAAGCGGGAGGGCTTCGGCCGACAGTTTGCCGTCGGGCGCACGACCAACACGCCCGGGATTTTCTACTCTGCAGCGGTTGTTGTGGACGATCGTTTTCTCGGCGTGGTCGCTGTCAAAATCGACGTTTCGCGGCTTTCCCGGATGGTCAAAGACAAGAATATCTTCATCACCGACGAAAACGGCGTGATCATCATTGCCGGGGATGCCCGTCTCTACATGAAGGCAATCCCCGGCGCCAAGGTCGGTCAATTGCCGGAAATGGAGCAGGTAAATCGTTACAAGCAGCACCGGTTCGGCACGCTCGAAATAACGCCTGTCGATACTGGTGTCAATGGCGGAGTGCGCATGGTGCGCCTGGAGGGGCATGATATGCCGATGCTTCTCGCCTCGTCGGACAATCGGGCCGACATTCTTACGATCTGGGCGTTTCGCGATGTGTCTGAAGTATCGCGAATCAGGAAGGAAGGATTCTGGGTATTTGTTCTCCTGTTCCTTGCCGGGTCCTCAGCGATTGCCAGCGTTATTGCCGGGGTGATCCACCTCCGTCGCAGCAAAGAGCACCAGGCTGAAATCGCCAGGGTCAATGCCGAACTGATCAAGCTCAATGATGAGTTGGTGGTACAGGCCCGATTCGACGCCCTGACCGGATGCACCAACCGCCGTAATTTCCTCGAAGAACTTGACATCGAACTGAAACGGTCAGCACGTTTCGGATTTTCATGTGCCTTGGCGATGCTCGACATCGATCATTTCAAACAGGTGAATGATAAATACGGGCATGCGACCGGAGATGAACTGCTCCAGTATTTTTCACGAACGGTGAGCAACTGCCTGCGCTCGTCCGATTTGCTTGGCCGCTTCGGCGGGGAGGAGTTTACACTGTTGATGCCGCAGACGTCGCTTCTCGGAGCGCTGGAACTCGCTGAGCGAATCAGGAGTGCCGTTGAATCTTCTTCGGCCTTGTCCGGCCGGGTTGAGGTTCGTTTTACCGTCAGTATCGGGGTCGTTCAATGGCGGAACGGTGAAGATACCGTCGAAGAACTCATCGCCCGAGCCGACAATGCAATGTACACCGCCAAGCATGCCGGTCGGAATCGGGTCTGTGCCGAATCCGTTAACGGCCATGGGCTTGATGCCTGATCAGTGTCTTCCGCCGTACCCCGAGATGCCGATGGCCATGCGAACGAGGTTATAGCTCGTCCAGCGTAACAGCCGGGAGTGCCACGGCAACTGTTGCCAGCGCTGTGGCGGCAGTTCCTGAGCGCCTTCCTGCATGGCCTGCTCAAGGCTGCAACGCAATTCCGCAGCGAATTTTTTGTCCACCACGACAAGGTTGGCTTCCTTGGACAAAAACAGGCTGAAGGGATCGATGTTGGACGACCCGACGGTTGCCCACTGCTCGTCAATGACCGCCACCTTGGCGTGCAGGAAGCTGTGGTGGTATTCAAAGAGATGTATGCCAGCATTCAGCAGTTTGCCGTAAAGGGCTTGGGTGGCGTAGTGGAGCAGTCGGTACTCGATACGCCCCTGGAGCAGGATGGTCACGTGAACACCGCGCTTTGCGGCTCTGTACAAGGCGCGTCGGAAGCGGCGTCCGGGCAGAAAATACGCATTGGCGATCAGGATGCTTTCGCGGGCACCGGCGATTGCTGCGAGATAGGCTTTCTCGATATCCCGGCGATGCCTGATGTTGTCACGGACAAGGAAGGCGGCTTCCTGTTCTCCGCATGGCGAAGAGTTTTGGATTGTTCTGTGCGTTATCCGGTTGCGACGTTTCAAACTGACCCAGGCGACAATTTCCCAAAGCCGGCGCATGGTGTGCTGGATCGGTATGAGCAATGGGCCTTCAATCTTTACGGCGTAGTCGTAGCGCCCTGGCGAAAGATCCGGGCTGTTGAGGTCGTCGATGATATTGATGCCGCCGACGAAGGCGATTTCTCCGTCGATGATCGCCAGTTTTCGGTGCAGTCGGCGCAAGCGATGCCGGCGCAATTTGAAGCGCGCGATCTCGGGGCGATAGACCACGGCCATGACGCCCGCATCGACCAGGGCGGGCATCAGCGTGCCGGCAAATAAGGGAGCGCCAAACCCGTCAACCATGAGGCGCACGGTAATGCCGCGTCGCGCAGCCGCCATCAACGCGTCGGCAACAGCGCGGCCGGTGTCGTCATCTTCAAAGATGTAGCTTTCAAGATGTACGTCATGCTGTGCTTCGTTGATCGCAGTAAGCAGCGCCGGAAAGAATTCAGCCCCGCTGTTAAGCAGTGTCAGTCGGTTCCCTGTCAGGAATTTGGCCGGCATCGTCAGCGGGCAACGTCGCCCGTGTCGTGCAGTAGATGCGCCGAGAGGGCGGCGTGATCGGAGATTTTTGACCACGGGGCGCCGAAGTGCATCTTGGCCTGGGTCACCGAGAAGCCGCGCACGTAAATGCGGTCAAGCCTCAGAACAGGCCGTTTTGCCGGGAAGCTGCGCCCCGGAGATCCCGGGCTGCCGTAGCCTCCGCCAAAGGCTTCGATCAGGCCAAGCCGCCACGCCAGCAATTCATCCGCTTCGTTGCGCCAGTCGTTGAAGTCGCCGGCAATGATCAGCGGCGAGTCGGGGTCGGCGATGTCCTCCAGATAAGCGGCCAAGGCATCCAGCTGCCGGCGCCGCGAGCGGGCGAACAGCGAAAGGTGGACGCAGACACAGTGCAGGGCTTTTTCCAGCCCCGGTACGGTGACCGCACAGTGCAAAAGGCCGCGTCGCTCGAAGCGCAAGTGGGTCACATCCTGATTGTGCGAATGCTCAATCGGGAAGCGGGCGAGAATCGCATTGCCGTGGTGTCCGTGGCCGTAAATCACATTGCTGCCGTAGGCCGTGGACTGCCAGACGTCTTCAGCGAGAAAGTCGTGCTGTGAGCCTTCCGGCCAGTTATTGATATTCTCGGCGTGCCGGCTGTGCATGCCCTGGACTTCCTGCAGGAAAACGATGTCCGATCCCAGCGCACGCAGTTGTTCGCGCAGTTCGTGCACCATCATGTGTTGATTGAACTGCGAGAAGCCCTTGTGGATGTTGTAGGTGACGATTTTTAGTTTTTTAGAAGTCACTTGTTTTCAATGGCTTTTTCAAGCGCATCCTCGTTTTGGCTAGTATTGTGGCTACCCACCGTGAATTGGGGTGATGTCCAGCCTGCAAGCATTGAGAGACAGTCTCTCACGGCAACATTCTTTTAACCAGAGCGCAGATGATATTGATCCTCCAGGCCCGTAAAGCGCGGCCTCACAAAGTCTGGAGGAAGGGTTCAGGCCAGCAGAACAAACAATCCTGCCCACGGCTCGAGCTGAACCTGGGCACCGTCCAGATGAGCGCCACTCAAGCCACTGTCGACCAACGCCGATGACACCACCCATTCTGCGGGAATAGTCCACCTTGCGGTGCGCTCACTGAAGTTGAACAGACACAATACGCGCTGCGTCGGGCAAACTCTGACAAAAGCCAGCACCTGAGCATCGGGGGCCAACAAGGTCATCTCCCCATGTACCAGCGCCGGTTGTGTTTTGCGCCAATGCAGCACCTTGCGGTAGAAATTCAACAAGGAATCCGGCCGGTTGTTCTGCACATCCACCGCCAGCGAGCGGTGCGATTCGGAAACGGGAAGCCAGGACGCATGCGATGTTAATGGATCCGGCGAAAACCCCAGGTCAAGGGCGTTTTCCTCCCACGGCATCGGCGTGCGACAACCGTC
>JANNNT010000612.1:0-17134 GCA_031398685.1 Rhodocyclaceae bacterium
CCTTGAGCGCCTCCGGAAAAGGAATGTATTCGATGAAGCCTTGTTGGAGCAGTTCTTCCAGCGACTGCTTCGGCTCACCGGTCAGCGCGCGGCAACTGTTCACATTGGCCGCTGCAAGTTCGTTGAAGCTTTGTGCACGGCCGGTTCCCAGGTTGAATAGTCCTGATTTCTCAGGATGGTCAAGGAAGAAGAGGTTGACCTTGGCCACATCGCCCACATAAACGAAATCACGTTTCTGCTCGCCGTTAGCGTAGCCATTAGAGCCTTCGAACAGTTTGACCTTGTGCTCAGCGCAAAACTGGTTGTAGTGGTGGAAGGCCACCGATGCCATACGCCCTTTGTGCGATTCACGCGGGCCGTAGACGTTGAAATAACGAAAGCCGACAATCTGCGACGAAGCCTCCGGCAAACGCTGGCGCACGATCTGATCAAAAAGGAACTTGGAGTAACCATACACGTTTAGCGGCGATTCAAACGGCCGCTCTTCCCTGAATTCGCTGCTCCCGCCATAGGTCGCCGCGCTCGAGGCATAGAGAAATTGCACTTCCTGATCGATGCACCAGTCGAGCAGCCCGAGGGAGTAACGGAAATTGTTCTCCATCATGTAGTGCCCATCGGACTCCATGGTGTCTGAGCACGCGCCCTCGTGGAAAATGGCGTCGACCTCGCCGTCGAAATAGCCCGACAAAAGTCGCTCGATAAACTCATGCTTGTCGAGATAATCGACAAGCTCGCAATCAACCAGGTTCTTGAACTTGTCGCCCCGCGTCAGATTGTCGACCGCGATGATCTTGTTCACCCCGCGCTCGTTGAGTGCCTTGACCAGATTGGAACCGATAAAGCCGGCCGCGCCGGTAACGATGGTATACATGGGTCATTATCCTTAGTTCAGTGCTGCATCAAGTTCGTCGCGTGTCACCACCGCCGTACCGAGCTTGCCGACAACGACGCCGGCGGCCACATTCGCCACATGAATCGCTTGCGCCCAGTCAGCACCATGCGCCAGCATCACTGCCAGCGTAGCAATGACCGTGTCGCCCGCGCCGGACACATCAAACACCTCACGCGCCACGGCCTTTTCGTGAACCGTGCCACCCGCATGGAAAAGCGTCATCCCCTCTTCGCTGCGTGTCACCAGCAGCGCCTCCAGAGCAAGCTCTGTGCGCAAGGCGCTGGCCTTGCGCTCCAGTTCGGCATCATCCTTCCAGCGCCCGACCACTTCACGCATTTCGGTACGATTTGGCGTGATGATCGTTGCCCCGGCGTAATTCGAATAGTCATCACCTTTTGGATCAACCAAAACAATCTTGCCCGCGGCACGCGCCAAATGGATCATCTCGCTGATGTGCGTCAATCCACCCTTGCCGTAATCGGAAAATACCACCACATCGCACGTCGGCAGTCGCTGCTCAAACTCGGAAAGCTTGGCGCGCAACACCTCGTGCGAGGGTGTTGTCTCGAAATCGATGCGCAGCAACTGCTGCTGTCGGCCAATCACGCGCAGCTTGACGGTGGTGGTAACGGCTTCATCGACATGCAGGCTGGCATCAATACCCCCTTCTTTCATCAGGCGCTTGAGGCTCTCGCCCGGCTCATCATTGCCGATCAGTGCCAACAGTGAAACCTTTGCGCCGAGAGCCGCCGCATTGCGTGCCACGTTCGCAGCGCCACCCGGACGCTCCTCGCTCCGTTCAATCTTGACAACCGGTACCGGTGCCTCAGGAGAAATACGCGACACTTCGCCAAACCAGTATCGGTCAAGCATCACATCGCCGACAATAAGCAGACGTACTGCTGAGAGATCACCAATAACCATCGCTACCTTAATAAACTGGAAAATACCGCTTAAGGCGTTAAATCGAATTCTTCCGTGCGTTTTGGCGAGTAGGTTTCCCATCCGCCGCACGCTGGGCAGCGCCAATAAAACTGGCGTGCCTTGAAGCCGCAATTATCGCACCGATAACGCGCCAACCTGCGCGTGTAGCCCTGCACGATGCTTTTGGCAAGATCCAGATCAGCCCGTGCTTCAGGAGGCGCAACCAGTAACCGCGCCTCGATCAACTTGTCAAAACCGAGCAAAGTCGGATTACGCCTCAGTTCATCACGCACCATCGAGTACGCGGCATCCGGGCCTTCACTTTCGAGCACCAGTTGAAAGACAACGTCGAGCAGATCGAGCGAAGGATAACGCTCAAGATAGCCGCGCAGGAGTTGCAAGCCTTCATCACGACGCGCCAGTTTGCGGAAAGCGTCGAGCAAGCGCTGTGCGACCAGTGCCATATAGGTCGGGTCCTGTTGTTCGATACGTTGCCAGCAGGCTACAGCCTCTTCGATCCTGTCCTGCTGCACCTCGATGTCGCCTTGCAGGAGGCTGGCGCGAACGCATTTCCGATTTCGCTCAAGTGCGGTCTTCAAGAAGCCGGATGCAGCGTCGGGACGCGAGCGGATCATTTCGGCGGCGGCCAGTTCACAGTAATACTCGGCAATTTCGTTTTGCGAGGCGATATCCGGCAATTCGGCGGCGATGGCAATCGCCTTTTCCCAGTCCTTTTCGAGCTGGTAGATTTCAAGCAGATTCCGTTTGGCATCGTTGACCATCGCTGAGTCCAGAAGCTTGTTGAAAACTTCCTCGGCACGGTCGAGCAGACCGGCTTTCAGGTAATCCTGTCCCAGTTCGGCCAGTGCCTGCAGTTTCAGATCCTGGGGCAGATCGTCACGTTCGATGAGATTCTGATGCATGCGTATGGCACGCTCAGTCTCGCCGCGACGGCGGAACAGGCTGCCCAGCGCAAAGTGCAGTTCAATGGTCTGCGGATCAACCTTGACGGCATCGACAAAGGACTCGATGGCACGATCCGGCTGCTCATTGAGCAGGAAATTAAGTCCTTGAAAATACGAACGCGGCAGCGCTCGCGACTCCTTGACCAGATGCTGGATATCGATGCGTGCAGCCGCCCAGCCCATCCCAAAGAAAAGGGGGAAAAACAGGAGTTGCCAGTACTCGAATTCAATCATGCCATCTTCTATTCGACGATACTACGTTGTCACTTACTCGACTGACTGTCATGAAGTGCCATCGATCAGTGGGGGATTGTTGTTATGGTTTCGCTGCGCGTTTCAGTCTGGACACTTCCCTACGCAAGCTGAAAACCGTACCAAGCAACGACAGCACGCCCAGTACAGCGCCACCCGCAAAAAAAGCCAGAACAATGATGATCATCGGCGCCTGCCATGCAGTATCCATAAAAAAATGGACACTAACCGGACCCGTGTTCTTGAGCGCAAATGCGAGCAGGAACAGGAATATAAAAATTCGACAGCCCCACAACAAGGCTCGCATCAGTCGTTCTCCAGCAATGAAAAGGGCGGCAACTCTCGTTGCCGCCCACGGTGCTTCACTTTACCACAGCTTTATCACTCAGACCGCTTCGAGCGCACTATCGACACGCTCGCGCAATTCCTTGCCCGCCTTGAAATGCGGCACCCATTTTTCCGGGACGCTGACCTTATCCCCGGACTTGGGGTTTCGGCCAACGCGCGGTGGACGGTAGTTCAGCGAAAAACTGCCGAACCCGCGAATCTCGATACGGTCGCCCTTGGCCAAAGCCTCGGACAACGCATCGAGAATCATCTTGACCGCAAAATCGGCGTCCTTTGCAACCAGCTGCGGAAATCGCTCCGCCAGTTGCGCGATCAGATCTGACTTGGTCATGCTCTAACCTTATTGCGGATTGTTCAGCTTGGCCTTCAGCAGCGCACCAAGGTTGGTCGTTCCCGAGTTGACGCTGCTGTCTGCAGAGAACTTCTGCATCGCTTCGTGCTGCTCGGCCTGATCCTTGGCCTTGATCGACAAATTGATCGAACGCGTCTTGCGATCAATGTTGATGATCATCGCTTCGACGGCATCACCTTCCTTGTAAACCTTAGTCAGATCGTCGATACGATCACGCGACACCTCAGATGCACGGAGGTAACCTTCCATGTCGCCCGCGAGGGTAACGATCGCGCCACGCGCATCAACCGACTTCACGACGCCATTCACAATGGCGTTCTTCTCGTGGGTGGCAATGAAGCTGGTGTAAGGATCGCCATCAAGCTGCTTGATGCCGAGGGAGATACGCTCCTTCTCGGTGTCGATGGCCAGAACCACGGCCTCGACTTCGTCACCCTTCTTGAAGTTGCGAATGGCTTCTTCGCCCGGAATCGACCACGACAGGTCGGAGAGATGGACCAAGCCATCAATACCACCCGGCAGCCCGATGAACACACCAAAGTCGGTAATCGACTTGATCGCGCCCTTGACCTTGTCGCCCTTCTTCTGGTTCATCGAGAAGTCATCCCACGGATTGGCAGCGCACTGCTTCATGCCAAGGGAGATACGACGGCGCTCTTCGTCGATCTCGAGGATCATGACTTCGACTTCGTCGCCCAGTTGAACAACCTTGGACGGATGAACGTTCTTGTTGGTCCAGTCCATTTCGGAGACGTGCACCAGACCTTCGATACCCTGCTCGATTTCTACGAATGCGCCGTAATCGGTGAGGTTGGTAACCTTGCCGAACAGGCGGGTGCTTTGCGGGTAACGGCGCGAGATGCCGACCCACGGATCTTCGCCAAGCTGCTTGAGGCCGAGCGAGACGCGGTTCTTGTCCTGGTCGAACTTGAGAATCTTGGCTTGCACTTCGTCGCCGACGGCCAGAACTTCGGACGGGTGACGGACACGACGCCAGGCCAGATCGGTGATGTGCAGCAAGCCATCGATGCCACCGAGGTCGACGAATGCGCCGTAATCGGTGATGTTCTTGACGATACCCTTGACGATGCTGCCTTCCTTGAGATTGGACAGCAGTGCTTCGCGCTCTTCACCGACACTGGCTTCGAGCACGGCGCGGCGCGAAACAACGACGTTGTTGCGCTTGCGATCAAGCTTGATGACCTTGAATTCGTAAGTCTTGCCTTCATACGGCGTCGTGTCCTTGACCGGACGCATGTCGACCAACGAGCCCGGCAGGAAGGCGCGGACGCTGTTGGCCATGACGGTCAGACCGCCCTTGACCTTGCCGGTGATGGTGCCCGTAACCAAGGTTCCTTCGTTCAATGCGGCTTCGAGGTAATTCCATGCAGCGACGCGCTTGGCGCGTTCGCGCGACAGGCGGGTTTCGCCAAAGCCGTTTTCGAGTTGCTCGATGGCCACCTGAGTGAAGTCGCCGACCTTGACTTCGAGTTCACCAGCGTCGCTTAAGAATTCTTCACGTTCAATATAGCTTTCGGACTTCAGTCCGGCATTGACGACCACAAAGTTCTGGTCGATACGCACGACCTCTGCGGTGATGACTTCACCCTGGCGCATTTCCTGGCGCGCGAGGCTGGCTTCAAAAAGATCGGCAAAACTTTCTTGAATAATGGGATTAGCTGACATATGAGAGGGACCTGACCGCATGACTGCGGGTAAAGTTAAAAAGATTACCCATCCTTGCCTTCCTCTGGCGTGAACCTGAATGGTTCACCGCAGCGCCCAAATTGGCATGAGAAATGACTTGAACGGGTAACACCTGAAGCGTACGACACCTGCCGCACGCCCTTTCTACAAAGCCTTCTTGCTCCAGACCAGAACCTGAGCCACTGTTTTTTCAATGTTCAGCTTAGTCGTATCAAGCAATCTGGCATCTTCATTTAGCTGCAAAGGCGCAACGCTACGTTGGCTATCGCGTTCGTCACGTTCCCGCAAATCCAGCAAAAGAGGCAGAATATTAGCAGCGATTCCTTTTTCGATCAACTGCTTATAGCGTCTTTCCGCTCGCACCTCAACGCTGGCGGTCAGAAAAATTTTGGTCTGCGCGTCCGGAAAAACAATCGACCCCATATCGCGCCCATCAGCCACCAGGCCGGGTGCCTGACGGAAGACGCGCTGACGGAAAAGCAGGGCAGCGCGCACGGCAGGCAGCGCAGCAACCTGCGAGGCGCCCGAAGAAATTTCCTCATGCCGGATCGCTTCACCCACGTCTTCTCCGGAAAGCCGGATCGAATTCTCGCCAAAGACCACGTCAAGTGTGGCGGCGATAACCGCGACACCCGCTTCATCCGTCCACGAAACACCGGCATGCTTCGCGGCCAGTGCAGTCAGTCGATACAAGGCACCCGAATCGAGGTAATGCCAGCCCAGCTTTGCCGCGACACGCGCCGCGATTGTTCCCTTGCCGGAAGCAGAGGGTCCATCAATGGCAATAACCGGAACCGGCCGCGTCACCGTGGCAAATCGCTCGAAATAATCGGGGAAAGTCTTGGCCACACAGCCTGGATCATTGATGCGCAACGTGGTTGCTAATGAGGCCAGCGAGAAACACATGGCGATGCGGTGATCGTCGTAGGTGTCTATGCCGCCATGGGGCGTAAGAAGTGCGGCCTGAGGAGGAGTTACGCGAATGAAATCAGCGCCCTCCTCGACTGTAGCGCCGAGTTTGCGCAGTTCGCTAGCCATCGCGACAATGCGGTCTGTTTCCTTGACGCGCCAGCTGGCGATATTGGTCAGCGTCGTTGAACCTTCGGCAAACAGTGCGGAGGTCGCCAGCGTCATCGCCGCATCAGGGATGTGCTTGCAGTCGAGTTCTATGCCACGCAATTTTCCCAAGACCGGTGCGGAAGCCTCGATCCAGTTTGGCCCCATCTTGATGCGCGCGCCCATCTGGGCCAGCGCGTCGGCAAAGCGCACATCACCCTGAATCGAATCACCACCAACGCCCTCGACACGCAAAGGACCACCACCAATGGCACCGAGTGCAAGGAAATACGAGGCCGACGAAGCGTCGCCCTCGACATAAACCACACCTGGCGAACGATAAGCGGAAGCTGCTGGAATGGTAAAACGTTGCCAACCGTCCCGCACCACCTGCACACCGAAACGCGCCATGGTCGCCAGCGTGATTTCAATATACGGCCGGGAGATCAGCTCGCCGACGACTTCAACTGTCGTCTCGCACCCGGTAAGCGGCAGCGCCATCAGCAGACCGGTCAGGAACTGACTTGAGACGTCGCCACGCACATGTACCACACTCCCCGACCGGATCGCGGCGGGGCGGATCTTGAGCGGCGGGAAGCCTTCATTATCAAGATAGGTGATATCGGCGCCGAGTTCGCGCATGGCGTTGACCAGATCTCCAATCGGCCGCTCGTGCATGCGTGGCACACCGGACAGGGTGTAGTGGCCACCGGCCAGCGCCAGTACAGCAGTCAGCGAACGAAAGGCCGTACCGGCATTACCAAGAAACAGTTCAGCGTTGTTGACTGGAAAGACACCCCCTGCCCCGTGCACACGCAAAGCGTTGCCGCCAAGCGACTGAACACCGACGCCGAGCACCTTAAGCGCCTCAAGCATATGCGCCGTATCGTCGGATTCGAGCAGATCACGAATCTCGGTATCCCCCTCGGCAAGGGCTGCAAGCAACAAAACGCGGTTGGAGATGCTCTTTGAGCCCGGCAAGCGGACGGTGCCCTGGGCAGAAAGCAAGGGGGGCAGATCGATAAAATCCATGGTGGTTATTTGGCCTTGTGTTCAGCCCAGTTGCGTCGCGCTCTGCGGGCGACATCGAAGGTCTGTTCCAGAGCGGCTCCGTCACCGCGTTGCAACGCATCGTGCAATTCGTCGAGTTGTGCGCGATAACGATCAAGTTCTTCCAGCAGGGCAACACGATTGGCCAAGCAGATGTCGCGCCACATTTCGGGATGGCTGGCCGCAATACGCGTGAAATCGCGGAATCCGCTGGCGGCAAAACTGAAGTAAAGATCACTGTTATCACGCACGGCGAGATCATGAACCAACGCGAAGGAAAGCAGATGCGGGAGATGGCTGACCGCGGCAAAAACACGGTCATGCTCAGCGGGCCGCAGTTCATGAACCTGCGCACCACACCACTCCCAGGCTGAACGCACACGCGCCACATTAAGCACCGAGTTTTCCGCAAGCGGCGTCAATACCACCTTCTTTTCCTGGTAAAGATCGGCGCGAGCCGCCGTTGCGCCGCTATTTTCGGCACCGGCGATCGGGTGCGCAGGAACAAACTGCCCGATCTTTTCACCAAAATGCTCGCGCGCTGCGGCGACCACGTCCTCCTTGGTACTGCCGCCGTCAGTGACGACCGACTGCGCGCCCAGATAGGGTGCAATGCGCGCCATGATCTCCGGCATCTGGCCGACCGGCGTGGCAATCAGAACCAGGTCCGCGTCCGCCACTTCCTGACCAGGATTGGCGCCCACCCGGTCAATGATGCCCAGATCCAGCGCCTGGGTCAGTGTGGACAGACTACGGCCAAAACCAACGACCTCGTCAACCTGTTCAGCCGCCTTGAGCGCGAGCGCAAAAGAACCACCAATCAGGCCAACGCCAAAGACAACGACTTTGCCGAATTCAGGCGCACTGCTCATTAAAGCGCTTTCTCCAGTGCTTCAATAAAGCGAAGATTCTCAGCCTCAGTACCAATCGTCACCCGCAACCACTCTGGCATCCCATACCCCCCCAGCGGGCGAACAATCACCCCGTGCTGGAGCAACTTCTGATTCAGCGCAGCCGCATCAGCCGCCTTGAAAGTTATGAAATTACAGTGCGAAGGGATATGCGCGAGTCCAAAGCGCTTGAGTGCGGCGAGAATCTGTTCCATGCCGATACGGTTGAGGGCGTAACTCCTGGCGACGAATTCATGATCGTCCAGAGCCGCTGTCGCTGCGGCCAGCGCGACGTTGTTGCAGTTGAACGGCTGCCGCACGCGATTCATCAAATCAGCGATCTCGCTTGAAGCCAGCGCATAGCCGATGCGCAATCCGGCCAAACCGTAGATCTTGGAAAAGGTACGCGTAATCACCAGATTAGGAAATTCCGCCAACCAGGCCGTCGTATCAGCGCGTTCTGCAGGCGGGATATAGTCGTTATACGCCTCGTCGAGAACGACCACGACATCGCTTGCCACGGCGTGCAAAAAGGCTTTGAGCTGCGGGTAGGGCAGGAAGGTTCCCGTCGGGTTGTTCGGATTGGCGATCCAGATCAGGCGTGTGTCCGTGCGAATCGCGTT
Organism: Rhodocyclaceae bacterium; assembly: GCA_031398685.1. Classification (GTDB taxonomy): domain Bacteria; phylum Pseudomonadota; class Gammaproteobacteria; order Burkholderiales; family Rhodocyclaceae; genus Propionivibrio. Next base: position 9,060 of record JANNNT010000612.1, read on the forward strand.
GCGCATGGCATCAAGGTCATGGCCATATTCCTTCGCCGGAACAGCGATCAGATCAGCCCCCGCCGAGAGTGTCGCCAGCGGATAAACCGCAAAAGCATGCTGCGCGAAAATGGCCGAACGACCCGGGGCCAGAAAGACTCGGGCAATCAGATCAAGCACGTCATTGGAACCATTACCAAGAACGATGCGATCCATGCCAAGACCGGAATGCTTCGCCAGCGCACTCTTCAAATCGAAATCGTCCGGGTAACGCTCCAGCGTGGCGATGGCTTTTTCCATCGCCGCCTTAGCCTTTGTGCTCATGCCCAGCGGGTTTTCGTTGGAAGCCAGTTTGACAATGCTCTCAACCGGCAGGCCCATTTCACGCGCCAATTGGGTTATCGGCTTACCCGGCAGATAGGGCGAAATGGCGCGAACATTTGACAATGACTGATCACAAAGTGCCACGGACTATCCTTGAAAAAAAGAACGATTGACGAATAAATCAGTAAACGGCAACCGTGTAGGAACCGAGAATCTTGAGATAAGCCGCCCGCTTGGCAAGCTCGGCAAGTGCACTTGCAACAGCAGGATCGTCACGATGGCCCTCAATGTCGACGAAGAACACGTATTCCCACAGGGTATGGCGTGCCGGCCGTGATTCGAGCCGGGTCATCGACACCCCGGCATCAGAAAATGGCGCCAGCAAGGTACTCAACGCACCAGTCTGGTTGGTTGTTGACATGATCAAAGAGGTCTTGTCACGTCCTGAAGTACCTGACTCCTGGCGGCCGAGCACGACGAAGCGCGTTGTATTGTTCGGCTCGTCTTCGATACTCGGCACCAGAATGGGCAAATCGTAGAGTTCGGCTGCTGCTTCACCGGCGATGGCCGCAACCGTTGGATCGGTGGCCGCCATCTGCGCTGCCTGCGAGTTGCTGCCGACCGAAATCCGCGGCACACCGGGCAGCGTGCGGTTTAACCATTCGTGGCACTGGGCAAGCGATTGGGCATGCGAATACACGGTTTTTACGTCGGCTAGCGAGGTAGCGCGCGTCATCAGATTCTGGTGAATGCGCAGGACAACTTCGCCGCAAATCTTCAGTTGCGTTCCGAGCAAGAGATCGAGCGTACGACCGATTGCTCCTTCGGTCGAATTTTCGATCGGCACCACGGCGTAATGAGCGTGTCCGGCCTCGACCTCGCGGAAGACGTCGTCGATCGAAACTTGCTGAAGGAGGCGTGCTGCATGACCGAAATGCTTGACTGCGGCACACCCTGTAAACGAGCCCAGAGGCCCAAGGAAGGCAATGCCAAGCGGCTCTTCCAGCGACAGACAAGCCGACATCACTTCACGGAAAAACCACGTGACGCTGTCGTTCGACAAGGGACCGGGATTGCTGCCCTGAATCCGGCGCAAGACCTGTGCCTCACGTTCGGGACGATAGATGAAACCCGCGTCACCGTGCTCTGTCTTGATCTTGCCGACCTGCTGTGCACATCGGGCACGGCGATTGAGAAGATCAAGCAACTGGGCATCGATCCTGTCGATCTCGGCACGAACCACCGAGAGTTTTTTTTGAAGCTCATCGCTCATGGTCTGTATCCGGCAAAATGTCGGCCAACGTGGTTGATGAAAGCATCCGGCAAATGCAGTTTATTCCTGATCCGGCTCCGAAATCTGCTCGCTGTCCGGTTCCTGGATGACATCCTGATCATCTTCGGTTTCGACGACTTTTTCCAGACCGGCGAGTTTCTCGCCGGCATCCAGCGCGATTAGCGTCACGCCCTGTGTGGCACGACCCAACTCACGGATTTCCTGGACCCGCGTACGGATCAGAACGCCACCGGTGGTAATCAGCATGATCTCATCTTCGTCCTGCACCAGGCGGGCTCCCACGACCTTGCCGTTGCGTTCGCTGGCGGCAATGGCGATCACCCCCTGCGTGCCACGACCAGAGTGGCGGAAGTCCGCCAGTACGGTACGTTTTCCGAACCCGTTTTCGGTCGCTACCAGCACCGTCTCCTGATGATTTGCGGCAACCAGCAGGGAAAGCACCTGCTGGCCTTTACCCAGTTTCATGCCGCGCACACCACGTGCCGTACGACCCATGGGGCGAACGTCTTCCTCGTCGAACCATACAGCCTTGCCGGCGTCGGAAACCAGAACAATGTCCTGAGTACCGCCGGTAATCTCGGCACCGATCAGGAAATCGCCGTCATCGAGGGCCACCGCAATGATGCCGGCCTTGCGCGGGTTGGAGAAATCGGAAAGAGGTGTTTTCTTGACCGTTCCCTGCGAAGTACACATGAAGATGAATTGATCTTCGGTGAACTCCTTGATCGACAGGATGGCATTGATCTTCTCGCCTTCCTCAAGCGGGAACATATTGACGATCGGTTTGCCGCGACCGGTACGCGTACCTTGCGGCACCTCATACACCTTGAGCCAGTAAACACGGCCACGGTTCGAGAAGCAGAGGATGTAATCGTGTGTGTTGGCAATGAACAAGTGGTCGACAAAATCGTCTTCCTTAACCGCCGCTGCCTGTTTGCCACGGCCTCCACGTCGTTGGGCGCGATAATCGGTAAGCGGCTGCGACTTGATGTAGCCAGTGTGCGAAAGTGTCACCACCATGTCCTGCGGCGTAATGAAATCTTCAATGCCCAGATCCTGGGTATTGAGCTCGATCACGGAGCGACGTTTATCGCCGAACTGGGCACGGATGCCGGTCAACTCTTCGACGATGATCTCGCTGATACGCTCCGGGCGCGCCAGAATGTCCATCAGGTCGGCAATGCGTTCGAGCAACTCACCATAATCGGCGACGATCTTGTCGCGTTCCAGACCGGTGAGGCGCTGTAAACGCAGTTCGAGAATGGCCTGTGCCTGCGCTTCAGAGAGCAAATAGCCGCTCTTCGACAACCCGTATTCAAGCCCGAGCCCTTCCGGACGCGTTGCATCCAGAGTCGCACGTTGCAGCATCTGCCCTACCGTCACCGACGTCCACAAGCGTGACATCAGGCCACGACGGGCATCGGCCGGGGTTGGCGAGGCCTTGATCAGCGCAATGATCTCATCGACGTTGTCGAGCGCCACCGCCAGACCTTCCTGGATGTGCGCCCGTTCGCGCGCCTTGCGCAATTCAAAGACAGTGCGTCGTGTTATCACCTCACGCCGGTGCGAAAGGAAACAATCCAGCATCTGCTTGAGGTTGAGCAGGCGCGGCTGACCATCGACCAGCGCCACCATGTTCATGCCAAACGTATCTTGCAACTGCGTCTGCTTGTACAGACAGTTAAGAACAACCTCCGGCACTTCACCACGCTTGAGTTCGATCACCACACGCATACCCGACTTGTCGGACTCGTCACGCAAATCGGAAATACCCTCGATTTTCTTTTCGTTGACCAGCTCGCCGACTTTTTCGAGCAGTGTGCGTTTATTCACCTGATACGGCAGTTCGTCGATGATAATCGCCTGGCGATCATTGCTGCCCTTGATCGGCTCGAAATGGGTCTTGCCGCGCATGACCACCCGCCCGCGCCCGGTGCGATAGCCTTCGCGGACGCCAGTAACGCCGTAGATAATGCCGGCCGTCGGGAAATCGGGCGCTGGGACAATGTCGATCAACTCATCGATTGTCATCTCCGGGTTGGTCAGCAGGGCGAGACAGGCGTCAATGACTTCGTTGAGATTGTGCGGCGGGATGTTGGTCGCCATTCCGACAGCAATACCCGACGAGCCATTGATCAGCAAGTTCGGGATACGCGCCGGCATGATCAGCGGCTCCTGCTCGGAACCATCGTAGTTCGGCCCGAAATCAACCGTTTCCTTATCGATATCCGCCAGCAACTCATGACCGATCCGCGCCATGCGTACTTCGGTGTATCGCATCGCCGCCGCATTGTCGCCATCGACCGAACCGAAATTACCTTGCCCGTCGACCAGCATGTAGCGCAATGAAAAATTCTGGGCCATACGAACGATCGTGTCGTATACCGCCGTGTCGCCGTGCGGATGATACTTACCGATCACGTCACCAACGATACGTGCCGATTTCTTGTAGGCCTTGTTCCAGTCGTTGGATAACTCGTGCATGGCAAACAGTACGCGTCGATGTACGGGCTTGAGCCCATCTCGCGCATCCGGCAAGGCACGCCCGACAATTACGCTCATGGCGTAATCGAGATACGAGCGACGCATCTCGTCTTCCAGGCTGATGGGGAGCGTTTCTTTGGCGAATGACTCTACGGGTTGTTCCATTTTTTATCCGGATAATTCCAGCAAGCACCCAACTTCGACGTCGATGATGCTGCCTTGACTAAACCATCAATTCTAACACGCCTGCATCGGCCTATCAGAAAGACGAGGAAGCAAAACGACGGGTTCGCCATCACCGATCAACACGGGGAGCTTGCCTTTGCGCGTTCCACGCTACCGGGGTAATAACACGCAGAAATTCGCCAGCTTCTCGAAATTCGGGCAGATCCGAAGTAAGCTACCGAAAATTGCCACGAAACTCCCTTTGCGTTGCTTTTTACACCAAATACAACCGAGCTAATGAACACAACCATAGACCTGCTCATCGAAGCCCGCTGGATCATTCCCGTCGAACCGGCCAATGTCGTTCTTGAAAACCACGCCATTGCGGTCGACAAAGGGCGAATTGTTGCAATTTTGCAACAAAATGAAGCCAACGCTCGATTTTCCCCTCAAGAAGTAAAGAAGCTGGCCAATCACATCCTTATCCCAGGCCTCGTCAACCTCCACACACACGCCGCAATGACCCTGCTGCGGGGGCTTGCCGACGATTTTCCGCTTATGGAATGGCTGCAGGACCACATCTGGCCCGCCGAGGCAAATCACGTCTCACCGCAATTCGTTCATGATGGCACGCTACTCGCCTGCGCCGAGATGCTGCGTGGCGGAACGACCTGTTTCAATGACATGTATTTCTACCCAAAAGCGACCGCTGAGGCGGCGCTTTCCTCTGGAATACGTGCCGCCATTGGGCTTATTACCGTTGATTTTTCAACAGCTTATGCTGCCGATGCCGACGACTATCTGGCCAAGGGTCTGGCTGCCCGTGACGAACTACGCGACGAACCTTTGCTCAGTTTTTGCCTCGCGCCACATGCTCCTTATACGGTCAACGACAGGAATTTCACCAAAGCTCTGACGCTCGCCGAGCAGTGCGACTTGCCGATCCACCTCCATCTCCATGAAACAAAACAGGAAATTGAGGACAGCCTGCAGCGCTTCGGAGTACGCCCCATCGAACGCCTGCACCGACTTGGACTGCTTAGCCCAGGACTCATTGCCGCACACGGAGTACATCTTAATGCCGATGAAATTACCCTCCTGGCTCAGCACGGCTGCACAATTGCACACTGCCCGAGTTCAAATCTCAAGCTTGCCAGCGGCATTTCACCGATAGCTGCTTTGGCTCAACAAGGCGTCAATATAGGTCTTGGTACAGATGGTGCGGCAAGTAATAACCGACTGGATATTTTTCAGGAAATGCGCCTGGCCGCCTTGCTGGCCAAAGGACACAGCGGCCAAGCCGAAGCTATTGGCGCCCATCAGGCACTACGCATGGCCACGCTTGGGGGTGCCCAGGCTCTCGGTCTTGACACTGAAATCGGCTCCATCATAAACGGCAAGGCAGCTGACCTTTGCGCAATCGACGTCAATGACATCGGTCTGGTGCCATGCTATGATCCAGTATCGTTACTTGTGTATTCTGCAGGCCGTGAGCATGTTTCCGATGTGTGGGTTGCTGGGCAGATTCGTGTTGCAAACGGCCACCTGCTTGAGACTAGTGAAATTGAGTTGATAAAACTCGCAGCTTTGTGGCAGAATCAAATTCGTCCGCGCAATGTTTAACCAAGTTTTATCAACAATTAGGCGTAACCGGCCATGCGGACGAAAATTCGCAGGCTTTAACTAACGAGGAAAATTCAGATGAACAAAACTGTAAAACATTCAATAATGGCCTTACTGGCCGCCACTCTTGGTCTTTGTGCATCGTTGGCTCAAGCACAATCTGCCGACCCCATCTATCTCATCGACGGCCGTGGTGAAGTTGCCACGAGCGGTTTCGGCCTGTGCTGGCGCACCAACTACTGGACACCTGCTGCGGCTGCCAAGGACCCTAATGGTTGCAAATGCGACAAGGATCTGATCCCGAAAGAAGTTTGTGAGCCGAAGGTGGCCGCTCCTGCTGCCGCTCCTGCTGCTCCTGCCGCTGCTGGTGTCACGCCGTTGAAAGAAAAGATCACTGTCGCTGCTGATGCGCTGTTTGACTTCAACAAGTCGACGCTGCGTCCGGAAGGCAAGGCGAAGCTTGACGAAGTTGCCGCCAAGGCAAATGCTTTGGTACTCGAAGTTGTTATCGCTGTCGGTCATGCTGACCGCATCGGTGGTGCAGCTTACAACCAGAAGCTCTCCGAGAAGCGCGCCGCTGCCGTCAAAGACTACATGGTCAGCAAGGGCATCCCGGCCAACCGTGTTTACACCGAAGGCAAAGGCAGCAAGCAGCCGGTCACGAAGCCAGATCAGTGTAAAGGTCCAAAGAGCGCCAAGGTCATCGCCTGTCTGCAACCTGACCGTCGCGTTGATATCGAAATCATCGGCACCTCCAAGTAACAGGTACAGGTCTGATGTCTAGAAAAGCCCTGCTTCGGCAGGGCTTTTTTGTTTCAACCGTGCAAAGATACTCTCTACACCATGCAAAACGCTGACCAGAACGAACTTGATAAATTCAGCCGGCTCGCCCATCGCTGGTGGGATCCGAACAGCGAGTTCAAGCCGCTTCACGAGATCAACCCGCTTCGTCTTGAATGGATCAGTAGCCACGCCAGCATCCCAGATAAGAATATTCTTGATATTGGCTGTGGTGGTGGAATCCTCTCTGAAAGCATGGCGCAGCGCGGCGCCACTGTAACCGGCATTGACCTCTCGGACAAAGCGCTCGGCGTTGCTCGCCTGCACTTGTTGGAAAGCGGTAACACGGTCGGCTATCAACAGATTTCGGCTGAAGAACTAGCCGAAAAATCTCCCGGCAGTTTCGATGTTATTACCTGCATGGAATTACTCGAACACGTCCCCAACCCGGCCAGTACCATTTCCGCTTGTGCCACACTCGTCAAACCGGGTGGCCACGTCTTTTTCTCAACAATCAACCGTAATGCCAAGGCCTACCTGCTTGCCGTCATCGGTGCCGAATATGTTCTCAAGATGCTCCCCAGAGGAACGCACGACTACGCAAAACTCATCAAACCATCAGAACTTTCGCGCTGGGCAAAAAGTGTTGGTTTGGAACCCGATGATTTGATCGGCATGAGCTACAACCCCTTTACCCAACGCTACAGCCTTGGGCGCGACACCGATGTCAACTATCTTCTGCACACTGTAAGGACCGCCTAAAACCTCTAGCAGCGCAACTAAATAACACCAGAGGAAGCCCACACGTGCTAGAATGAAATCGCATGTTTTATGTTTTCCGTAGCCGCCGGTTTCAGCCGGTATCTGCAAAACGGGGGCGACCTGGCTTCGACGTGGGTTGCAAAGCAGCGCAGGGCATACCGAGGACCAGTCACCTCGTAAATCCATCTGGAAACTACTAAACGCCAACGACGAGCGTTTTGCTCTAGCCGCCTAGGCGGTTGGACCGCTGTACTGATCTGTCTCTGGGTCAGGTGAGGCAACTCACTGCAGCGTCATTTACAGAGGCTCGCCCTTGCCAGGGTTACTTTGGCAGGGGCTAAAACCAAGGTAACTCGCCTGAAGCAAGCCTGTTCGGCCGGCGTGCAAAGGTTAAAACCAAATTGACCGGACTAAGTATGTAGAACTGTCTGTAGAGGGCTTGCGGACGGGGGTTCGATCCCCCCCGCCTCCACCAAAACAAAAAACCCCAACATAATTCTGTTGGGGTTTTTTCTTGCCTGGCATTCAGACATCCCGAAACCCTGGCTTCACCTGCTTTCGGCATCGGGGACGGTCAGCGCACGCAGGACCTTCGCATTGAACAGTCCGGCACGCCGGTGCACAAAACGGCCGGCGGCGTCGAAAACGTAGATGATCGGCAACT
>JANNNT010000618.1:0-5045 GCA_031398685.1 Rhodocyclaceae bacterium
AGATTTTTACCCTGCTGCTTGTTCTGGCACTGGCCTTCTGGCGCAAGTAGACCTTTCCGGCGGATAATCGCCCCTTGAACTTTCCGGCAGAACCGACGTGACCCGACCCCGCAACGACAACTTCCTGCGCGCCCTGCTCAAGGAGCCGACCGACTTCACGCCACTCTGGCTGATGCGACAGGCCGGACGCTATCTGCCCGAATATTGCGAAACGCGCAAACGCGCCGGCAACTTTCTGCAACTCTGCAAGAATCCTTCGCGGGCTTGCGAGGTCGCGCTGCAACCACTCTCCCGTTACGACCTCGATGCCGCGATTCTTTTTTCGGACATCCTGACCGTGCCCGACGCCATGGGGCTGGGGCTCTATTTTGCCGACGGTGAAGGCCCGAAATTCGAGCGCCCGCTGCGCGAGGAGTGGGCGATTCGCGACCTGACCGCGCCCGACCCCTGGGACCGACTGCGTTACGTGATGGATGGCGTCTCCGAAATACGCCGCGCGCTGGACAACGCCGTGCCGCTGATCGGCTTCTCGGGCAGCCCCTACACCCTCGCCTGCTACATGGTCGAGGGCGCGTCCAGCAGCGACTACCGCCGCGTCAAGACGATGATCTATGAGCGGCCGGATCTGATGCATCGCATCCTCTCGGTCACCGCCGACGCCGTAATCGCTTACCTGAACGCCCAAATCGAGTCCGGTGCGCAGGCGGTCATGATTTTCGATTCCTGGGGTGGCGGCCTTTCGGCGGCGGCGTATCAGGAATTCTCGCTGCACTACATGCAGCGCATCGTCGCCGGCGTGATCAAGGAAAAAGACGGCGAGCGCGTTCCGTCAATCGTGTTCACCAAGGGCGGTGGTTTGTGGCTGGAGTCGATTGCCGATATCGGCTGCGACGCCATTGGCCTCGACTGGACCATCGATATCGGCGAAGCGCGCCGGCGTGTCGGCGACAAGGTTGCCTTGCAGGGCAATCTCGACCCGAACGTGCTGTTTGCTGCGCCGGACAAAATTGCCGCCGAAGCGAAGAAGGTCCTCGACAGCTACGGCCCCGGCGATACCGGCCACGTCTTCAATCTCGGGCACGGAATTTCACAATTTACCCCGCCCGAGCATGTGACTACCCTTGTGGAAACGGTGCACGACTACAGCAAAACCCTGCGCAAGGCATAAATAAATTTCAACATTCGTGTTGACTTATGCACAGAAACGGGTTCGCTGTAACGAAATAGTAACAACTCCTTTCAGAATCAGTCGCTTATTTGTAAGCTGCTGATTTGTATGTGTATTCTATCTGCCTTTTTTTGCGTCAAAGTAAGAGAATGCCTTGCTGGCAGGGTAGTTGGAGCGTCTTTTCCCGTTTAACCCACAGACTTATCCACAGAAATTGTGCACAACTACGAATACTTAACTAAGTTAATGAGTTACGCCACTTTTACAGAACCGGCGCGAGCTTTGGCGGCTAACTCGACGATTTCCGGATACGCCTTTCAACAGGGTGCGATGGCAAAAGTCATCGTCAGGTCAGCATGCAGATAGCGCGCGTTGCCCTCGACATTCCGCTGCATCGGTTTTTTGACTACGTGGTGCCCGAGGGCGAAACACTAACGGCCGCTGAACTCGGGCTTCGGGTTCGTGTGCCTTTTGGCCGTCAGTCAAAGATCGGCATCATCGTTGAGTTACCCGAATCCAGCGACTTTCCCGAAGCCCAGCTCAAAACCATCGAAGCCGTGTTGCGCGATCTGCCAGCCTTGCCGGCCGACTGGTTCCGCCTGAGCGAATTCTGCGCGGCCTACTACCAGGCGCCGCTGGGCGAAGTCATGCTATCAACGCTGCCGGCCGGCCTGCGCCGGATCGACCCGCCCAAGGCGCGAACCCGCCAGCGCACGCCCAAGCGGCCGCCTGTGCATGAGCCTCCCGAACTGACGGCGGAGCAAAACACCGCGTTGACGACGATTGCCGATGACGGCCAAGGATTCAAAGCCTACCTGCTGCACGGCGTTACCGGTAGCGGCAAGACCGAAGTTTACCTGCGCCTGGTCGAGCGTGCCCTGGCGGCCGGTCGGCAGGTGCTGCTACTCGTTCCCGAAATCAACCTGACGCCGCAGCTTGAGGCGCGGGTTGCTGCGCGCTTCCCGGAGGCCGGCCTGGCCAGCCTGCACAGCGAGCTGACTGAAGCCTCGCGCACGCGCAACTGGCGCGCGGCACTCGACGGCACGGCGCGCATCGTGCTCGGCACGCGCCTGTCGATCTTTACCCCCCTGCCCGATCTTGGCCTGATTGTGGTCGACGAAGAACACGACTCCTCCTTCAAGCAACAGGACGGGATGCGCTACTCGGCACGCGATGTCGCCGTCTTCCGCGCCCGCGAACGTGGCATCCCGATCGTGCTCGGCTCGGCCACGCCCTCGCTGGAGAGCTGGGCCAATGCCACCGACACGCGCACGCCGGCGCGCTACACCCTGCTTACCTTGCGCGAACGCGCCGTCACCAACGCCCGTCTGCCGGTTGTCCAGCGTATCGATACACGGCTGGAGAAATTGCAGGACGGGCTTTCCGGCGCGCTGCTGGAGGCCATCGAAAAACGATTAGGGCGTGGTGAACAGAGCCTTGTTTTCCTCAACCGACGTGGCTACGCGCCGGTGCTGACCTGCACCTGCTGCGGCTGGATCTCGCACTGCCATCGCTGTGCCGCCAATCTCGTCCTGCATCTCGCCGACGGCCGCCTGCGCTGCCACCACTGCGGCTTTGAAAGCCGTGTGCCGAAAGCCTGCCCGACCTGCGGCAACCAGGACATCCAGCCCTTCGGGCGCGGCACCCAGCGCCTGGAAGTAGTGCTGGCCGGACGTTTCCCGCAGGCGCGCATCCTGCGCGTCGACCGCGACTCAGCCAAAAGCCGCAAACAGTGGGAAGTGCTGGTCGAACAGATTCACGGCGGCGAAGCCGACATCCTGGTCGGCACCCAGATGCTGGCCAAGGGGCACGACTTCCCCAAGCTCACGCTGGTGGGCGCCCTTGGCGCCGATGCCGCGCTGTTCGCCTCCGACTGGCGTGCGCCCGAACGCCTGTTCGCCCAGTTGATGCAGGTCGCTGGTCGCGCCGGGCGGGCCGAGTTACCGGGCGAAGTGCTGATCCAGACCCAGTTCCCTGATCACCCGCTTTACGCCGCGCTGGTCCGCCACGACTACCCGGCCTTCGCCAACGAACAACTGAAGGAGCGCGAGCAGGCCGGTTTCCCGCCCTACGCCTACCAGGCCATGCTGCGTGCCGAAGCACCGCAAATGGCCGACTCGCTGGCCTATCTCACCGCCGCCCGCGCCTGGCCGCAGGCCACCACGCATGCCGACGTGATGCTCTACGACCCCGTGCCCATGCGCCTCGCGCGCCGTGCCAACCTTGAGCGCGCCCAGTTGCTCATCGAATCGCCGTCGCGGCGCGCCTTGCAGATCTTCCTCAGCGAATGGCGAGAACTGCTCGACGCCATCAAGGCTCCCTCGCGCCTGCGCTGGCATCTGGAGGTTGATCCGCTGGAATTTTAGCGGCGGTGATCCTATCCATAGGGCGGGTTGTTCCGCGCTTGCTTTGTGGAAGTGCAGCGCCGTGCATGGGTAAAGGCTCGCCCGGTATCGCTTGTGAGATGCCCGTATTCATTGGTGTGCAGGTCGATCAGGCTATCGACAAACGATCCAGTGGACTCGCCACGCCGCGCCCGCCACGATTAAGTACGTGGGTGTAAATCATCGTTGTTGAAACATCCGAATGCCCCAATAACTCCTGCACCGTGCGGATGTCGTAACCTGAATCGAGTAGATGCGTGGCAAACGAATGCCGGAGGGTGTGCGGGGTCGCCGGTTTGTCGATTCTGGCATTGCGCACCGCTTGCCGGATTGCGCGCTGCACTGATTGATCCTGCACATGGTGGCGGCGTACCACGCCGGAGCGCGGGTCGACAGACAGGCTGGCCGAGGGAAAAACGTACTGCCACATCCATTCGCGGCCGGCTGCCGGATACTTTCGATCCAGCGCGTAAGGCAAATGTACCTCGCCATGACCGCTGGCCAGATCCTGCTTATGCAACTCACGGACCCGCTCCAGATGCTCGCGCAGGGCGGGGACTAAACTGCCCGGCAACATGGTTACCCGATCTTTCGCGCCTTTCCCATCCCGAACCAGAATTTCGCCGCGCTCGAATTCCACATCTTTGATCCGCAGCCGAAGGCCTTCCATGATGCGCAAGCCGGTTCCATAAAGCAGTTTCGCGATCAGGCCGTGACTGCCCTCCAGATGGGACAGCATCGCCATGACCTCGTCCCGCGTTAACACCACGGGCAACCGCTTGGGCGTCTTGGCAGCCTCCACTTTATCCAGCCAAGGCAATTCTATCGCGAGCACCTCTTTGTATAGAAAAAGCAGAGCGCTTTTTGCCTGATTTTGCATCGAGGCCGCCACGCGCCCAGCCACCGCCAGATGCGTAAGAAACACCTGAACCTCGTCTGCCCCCATGTCTTTGGGATGTTGCTTGCCAAAATGCCGGATAAATCGTCTAATCCAATCGACGTAAGCCTGCTCAGTACGGATGCTGTAGTGTTTGAAGCGAATCCGCGCCCTGACTTGCTCCAGAAGCCGGGGCGCTGCCACCGGATCGGCATGTGACGTAATTGAAGACATTTTTAGGCTCCACTAAATTTAAACAACCCCATGATTGAATTCAGTTTAGCACAAACAACTGTTGTTATATACAGCACTATTGACGCTTTGTTTCCCGTCATGACGGAAAGCATTGCGTCAAATAGGTGCCACACTTAACGTTAGCCCTCACGGCAATCATGTCATTCGTATTTTGGTTTCTCGGCATTCTCAAAATCAGTCAGGCTGGAGCACTCGTCGATATTGGCTCTCCGCAAGGCACTGCGAATTCCATTACGAATTGCGACACACTGAGGTGGGAAATACAAAGGGCGAGATGAGCAATGGGGTTACCTTTGTAGTGTTCGAATCCGCAAAGGGAAAGCCATGTCATTCACTCACCTCACCCCAGCCCAACGGTACC
>JANNNT010000724.1:0-2754 GCA_031398685.1 Rhodocyclaceae bacterium
GCGGCGCTCGATTACCTGGCGCGTGAGAAAGGCCTGCTCACGGTGAATCTGGGAACCGGATGTGGCTACTCGGTCATCGATATGGTCCGCGCCTTTGAAAAAGCCAGCGGCCGTCCGGTACCGTACGCTGTTGTCGACCGTCGCCCCGGCGATATTGCGGCCTGTTATGCCGACCCGGCTCTGGCCGAAAAGTTGCTGGGCTGGAAAGCCAAGCTCGGAATTGATGAAATGTGCCGTGACGCCTGGCGCTGGCAATGCAGGGGTGTTTCATAGTAGGAGCGCAGATTCTCTGCGCGATGGGCGGTTGATGTTCTCCAGCGCTGCAATCGCCCAGTGGAACTGGGCTCCTACAGGGGCCGTATTTGGACGATAGACCGCATAGCCGAAACCTTCGTCGTGGCCGGTTTTCTCAGGCGGGGCAGATTTATCTGCTTACGATGGTAGGCATTGACCGATCTCCTGTTTTTGCGGATTTTTGCGCGGCACGATGTGTGGCCCGGGCAATGCATGAACCGTCTGTCGTTTCTGTTGCCGAGACCTTGGCCTTTGTTGTGATGCCCGATCATGTGCATTGGCTGGTGCAGTTGAAGGATGCCGTAAGTCTGGGGAACGTTGTCCGGCGGTTCAAGGCCAGAGTGAGCATTGTTTTGGGGGCTCCGGTCTGGCAGCGCGGCTTCCATGATCATGCGGTACGCAAGGATGAAGATATGGTCGAGGCGGCGCGGTATATTGTTGCCAATCCGGTGCGTGCAGGTCTTGTCCGGCGCATCGGTGATTACCCGCATTGGGATGCGGTGTGGTTGGATTGACAGAGGGGGCTGTAGGAGCGCAGATTTTCTGCGCGATGGGCGGTTGATGCGGCACAGCTGCAATCGCCCAGTGGAACTGGGCTCTCACAAGAATCACCGTGCAACGCATGAGGCATTTTGTAGGAGCGCAGATCTCTGCGCGATAGGCGAATCTGGGAGAGGCGTTTGGCAACTTACGCAATTGGCGACATTCAGGGCTGTTTCGATTCATTTACGCACCTGCTCGAGCACTGCGGCTTCGATCCGGCGCGGGATCGGCTCTGGCTGGTCGGCGACCTGGTCAATCGCGGCCCGCGCTCGCTGGAGACTTTACGCTTTGTACGCAACCTCGGGTCGGCGGCGATCACGGTTCTCGGCAACCATGATTTGTCCTTGCTGATGGCCGCAGAAGGTTTCGGCAAGAGGGGCAAGGGCGATACTTTCGACGAGATTCTTGATGCGCCGGATCGGGAGGAACTCCTCGACTGGCTACGGCACCAGCCCTTGTGCCACGTCGAAGGCGGTTTTTGCATGGTGCATGCCGGATTGCTGCCGCAGTGGACGACCCCCGTGGCACGTACCTTGGCGGCCGAGGTCGAGACGGCGCTGACTCAACCGGACTGGCGTGAGTTCATGGCCAATATGTGGGGCAGCGAGCCGGCTTCGTGGCAGGACGATCTTGAGGGCTGGCCGCGCCTGCGCGTGATCGTCAATGCCATGACGCGCATGCGTTTTTGTTCGCCCAGCGGCGTGATGGATTTTCGCGTCAAGGGCGAGGTGTCCAAAGCACCGAAGGGTTACGTGCCCTGGTTTGAAGTCCCGGGGCGACGCAGTGCGGATAGCGTCCTGATTACCGGCCACTGGTCGGCATTGGGACTAAAGGTAATGCCCAATCTGTTGGCGATTGATTCAGGCTGCCTGTGGGGCGGCGCGCTGACCGCTATCCGGCTTGAGGATCGGGCGATTTTTCAGGTGGAGTGCTCGAAAGAGGAAATCCGAGCCTGGTAGCGATGGCATCGTGAGCGGCCTGTGATAACTCGCGCCGGGCTTTTCCCACCGTGTCGATTGCCGGTGATGGAGTCAGGCGAACCGTCAGCGAGCGGCTGGCGAGAATGGCCGAAAAACACTGCATCAACGTTGTTTCGCCGGCAAACGAGGGGGCCAGGCTGAGGTTGCCCTGCGCATCGTGGTAGGACACCGCGAGCGGAAGAATGGGGCGTCCGGTCTCGACCGCTGGTTGCAACAAGGCGGCGTGAAAGCCGAGCAGGTGCGTTCCGTCGGTTGTCGTGCCCTCCGGGAAAATGGCGACATCCATGCCGGCATTCAGCAAGGCGTCGATTTCCGCATTGACCAAGCGGGCGTGACCGCGACTGCCCCGGCGCAGGAAAACCGTGTCGTTCCGTTCGGCCAGCCAGCCAACGAAGGGCCATTGACGTATCTCGGCCTTGGCAATGAACGCCGCCGGCCGCAAGGCATGGATGGCAAAAATGTCCAGCCAGGAGATGTGGTTGGCAACAATCAGGCAACCGGGCGGCGCTTCTGTTGGCTGCGCATCAAGTCGAACGGAAAGGATTTTAAGGATCTGATGCGACCAGCGCTGCTTCAGGCCCGCTCGCCGCTTTGCGCCGACCCTTGGATAGATGATGGCTGCACCGAGACCAATCCAGACGCAGTGCAGGGCCAGTCTCAGGCAGCGGAGAATGCGGATCAGTTGCGGCGTCGGGCGAACCGGGGTCATCAATTCAGAAACTTGGCAGGTGACTCGCGTCGAACCGTGTCCGCTCAGGACGCCTCCTGCCACGGTGCCTTGCCAAAGGCGCGTGTGAATCGGTCGGCGATTTCGTTTCGGCTCGGACGGTGGTTCTGTCCGCCGCGATGGGCGATCTTGATGGCGCCCATCACTGCTGCCAGGCGCCCCGTTTTTTCCCAGCCCCAGCCGTTTGCGATTCCGTAGAGCAGGCCGGAG
>JANNNT010000002.1:0-4265 GCA_031398685.1 Rhodocyclaceae bacterium
ATCGCGTCGTCGTGATGCGTGCCGGCCGCGTGCAGACCACCCTTGCTGCCGACCAGCTAACCGAAGAGGAGTTGATTGCTCATGCCACCGGAACCCACTAGCGCCCCCGCCTCGGGTCAGGAACGGGGCAGCGCAAAAAGCCTGTCGCGCCGCATTCAGGAACTGGGGCCAATGGTGGGCCTGGTTCTGCTGTGCATCGCAGGAACCGCGCTGAACCCCGATTTTGCCACCACCGACAACGTCCTGAACGTGCTCACCCGCACGGCCTTCATCGGCATCATCGCCGTGGGAATGACCTTTGTGATCATCTCCGGCGGTATCGATCTGTCGGTCGGATCGATGGCCGCCCTCATTGCCGGCAGCATGATCCTGCTGATGAACAACCTCGGCACCTCGGTCGAGTCGCCCTACTTGGTGGTGAGCATCGGTATCGCCTTTGCCCTGCTGCTCGGCGCGCTGTTCGGGCTGGCGCACGGCCTGCTCATCACCAAGGGCCGGATCGAGCCCTTCATCGTCACCCTCGGCACGCTGGGCATCTTCCGCGCCTACCTGACCTACTTTGCCAACGGCGGCGCCATTACGCTTGACAACGCCGTCTCCGACATCTACAGCCCGGTGTATTACGGCAGCGTGTTCGGTCTGCCCATCCCGATCTGGGGTTTTCTGCTCATGGCCCTGGCCGGCGGAGTGGTGCTCAACCGGACACGATACGGCCGCTACGTGCAGGCCATCGGCTCCAACGAACAGGTCGCGCGCTACGCCGCCGTGGACGTCGATCGCATCAAGATTCTCACCTATGTCGTGCTCGGCATCTGTGTCGGCGTCGCCACAGTGCTCTATGTGCCGCGCCTCGGTTCCGCCTCGCCCACCACCGGCCTGCTCTGGGAGCTGGAAGCGATCGCTTCGGTCATCGTCGGCGGCACGGCGCTGAAGGGCGGCGAAGGCAAGATTGCGGGGACGGTAATCGGCGCCATCCTGCTCTCGGTGATCAGCAACATCCTTAACCTGACCAGCATCATCAGCGTGTACCTGAATGCCGCGGTGCAAGGCATTGTCATCATCATCGTCGCGTTCATGCAGCGGAGTCGACGGTGATTCAGCTTATTTCCCGTAGTGAAGTTTCACCACCGGTAGCGTCAAGCTATCTTTATCAATCTGCAATATCAGGAGACAGTTGACATGAAATCCATTATCCGCAGACTTACCGTAACCGCCGCCGCATTGGCGGCGCTGACTGCAGTACCGGCATTTGCGCAAGAAAAGATCGTGCTGGGCGTGGCCATTCCGGCCGCCACCCACGGCTTTACCGGCGGCATCGTGTTCTGGGCCAACCAGGCCAAGAAGGATCTGGAAAAAGCCAACCCCAGCCTCAAAGTCATCGTCAAGACGGCGGCCAATGCGGCCGAACAGGCCAACCAGCTGCAGGACCTGCTGGCCGTCAGCAAGATCAATACGCTGGTGGTGTTCCCGTTCGAATCGGCGGCGCTGACTAAGCCGGTCACCGAGATCCATAACAAGGGGGTGTATGTCACCGTGGTCGACCGCGGGCTGACCGACACCAGCGCGCAGGACGCCTATGTCTCCGGCGACAACACCGCCTTCGGCAAGATTCCAGCCGAGTATCTGGCCAAGGCGATGGGCGGCAAGGGCAATCTCGTCGCCATGCGCGGCATCGCCACCACGCTCGATAACGAACGCATGGATGCCTTCAACGCGGTGCTCAAGAACTACCCGGACATGAAGCTGCTGGATGCCAAGTACGCCAACTGGAACCGCGACGACGCCTTCAAGGTGATGCAGGATTACCTGACGCGCTTCAAGCAGATCGACGCCGTCTGGGCGGCCGACGACGACATGGCGGTCGGCGTGCTCAAGGCCATCGACCAGTCCAAGCGTACCGACATCAAGATCGTGTTTGGTGGTGCCGGTGCCAAGGGCATGATCAAGACGCTGATGGACGGCAAGGATCCGCGCATCCAGGCCAACGTGTCGTATTCGCCGAAGTTCATGTACGACGCGATCAAGCTCACTGCCGAAGCGCGTCTGAAGGGCGAGAAGCTCCCGGCCACCTACATCATTCCGTCGGTACTGATCACCAAAGAGAATGCGGCCAAGTTCTATTTCCCCGATTCTCCATTCTGAGCAAGGATAAAAGTCTCACCACCAAGACACCAAGAGCGCCAAGAGCACCAAGAATTTCAAAGGGTTTTCTTGGTGTTGCTTGGTGAACTCCGGCTCTCTTCAGGGAGGCTCCGCGCTGGTTTGGTGGTTCGCGCTTTCATGATGACCGGCTACGAGTTGTGCCTGGCTCACCCTTGGAACAAGCGACGGCGTCAAGCGCCTTTATGTTGGGGATAATCATGAGCAGACCAATCACACTTTTCACCGGCCAGTGGGCGGATTTGCCCCTGGCTGAACTCGCGCCCCTCGCCAAGTCGATGGGCTATGACGGACTGGAACTCGCCTGCTGGGGCGACCATTTCGACATCCAGGAAGCACTTAAATCAGACACCTACGTGCGCGACCGGCGTGTTCTGCTCGAGCAGAACGGGCTTCAGTGTTTTGCCCTCGGCTGTCATCTGGTCGGGCAGGCGGTTTGTGATCTGATCGACGAGCGCCACCAGAGCATCCTGCCGCCCCACGTCTGGGGTGACGGCGGCCCGGAAGGGGTACGTCAGCGCGCCGCCGCCGAGATGATGGATTGCGCGCGTGCCGCCGCGAAATTCGGCGTCAAGACGGTGACCGGCTTTACCGGCTCTTCCATCTGGCATTCGCTCTATGCCTTCCCGCCCACGTCACAGGCGTATTGGGACAAGGGTTATGCCGATTTCGGCGCTCGCTGGACGCCGATCCTCGATGTGTTCGAACAGGTCGGCGTCAATTTCGCGCTGGAGATCCACCCGACGGAAATCGCTTTCGACATCGCCTCAATGCAACGCGCACTGGAAGCGGTGAAGCAACACCCGCGCTTCGGCGTTAATTTCGACCCGAGCCACCTCGGCTATCAGGGCGTCGACTACGTGAAACTGCTGCGTACTTTCGGCGACCGGATTCATAACGTGCATATGAAGGACGCGTGGTGGGGCCGTGGCGATGGCTCGGTCGGCGTGTTTGGCGGCCACGTCAGTTTTGGCGATGCGCGGCGCTTCTGGGATTTCCGCAGCGTCGGGCGGGGGATGGTCGATTTCGAAACCATCATCGTCGCGCTCAACGACATCGGCTATCGCGGCCCGCTGTCGGTCGAGTGGGAAGACAGTCGGATGGATCGCGTTCATGGTGCAACCGAGAGTGCGGCCTTCTGCAAACGGCTGGATTTCAAACCCTCCGGCGTGGCCTTCGACGCGGCATTCGAGAAATAAGGAAGGAGAAGAACTGTGGGAAAACTGCGCTATGCCATGGTTGGCGGAGGTCGGGATTCATTTATCGGCGGCGTGCACCGCAAGGCCATGGCGCTGGATGGGCAGATGGAGTTCGTGGCCGGAGCGCTCTCCTCCAGTCCGGAGAAAGCAAGGGCTTCAGGGCGCGAACTTGGGTTGAGCGACGAGCGCAATCACGGCTGCTGGCAGGACCTGCTGGAGGACGAATTGCGCCGCCCCGCTGCGGAACGGATCGATTTCGTCAGCATCGTCACGCCCAATCACATGCACTATCCGGTGGCCAGGGCGTTCGTCGAGGCCGGAATCAACGTGGTCTGCGACAAGCCGCTGGTGCATACCAGCGAACAGGCAAACGACCTCATCGCGACGGCAGGCAAAACCGGCTCGGTTTTCGCCGTCACCTACAACTACACGGGTTACCCGCTCGTCCGCCATGCGCGGCACATGGTCAGTAGCGGACAACTCGGCGAAATCCGCAAGGTGATCGTCGAGTACAACCAGGGCTGGCTGGCCACCCTGCTTGAAAGCGCCGGCAACAAGCAGGCCGACTGGCGAACCGATCCGGCACGTAGCGGCATTGCCGGTTGCATCGGCGACATCGGCTCACACGCGGAAAACCTCGCCGCCACCATTACCGGACTGGACATCGAAGCGCTGTGCGCCGACCTCACCACCTTCGTTCCGGGCCGCAAGCTCGATGACGATGGCAATCTTCTGCTGCGCTACAGCAACGGCGCGCGCGGCCTGCTGATTTCGTCGCAAATCGGAATCGGCTGCGAGAACGACCTGCGCATCCGCATTTTTGGTGCGCAGGGTTCGCTCACCTGGCACCAGGAGGAACCCAACCGCCTGCTTCATGCGGCCATCGACGCTCCGCCGCGCATTCTC
>JANNNT010000008.1:0-5607 GCA_031398685.1 Rhodocyclaceae bacterium
CAGAATGCCGTGGTGTTCAGTGTCGATGAAAAGACGGCGATTCAGGCGCTGGATCGCCTGGACCCGGTGCTGCCGCTGTCGCCGGGGCGCGCCGAGCGGCACGGCTTTGAGTATTTCCGGCACGGCACACTGTCGCTGTACGCGGCCTTCAACACCAAGACCGGCGAGGTGCTGGGCAAGACAGCCACCAGGCATACCTCGGCCGAGTTCGTGGCGTTTCTCACCGACATCGTGGCCAACCAGCCCAAGGGCAAAGAGATTCACGTCATCGCCGACAACCTCTCGGCCCACAAGACCAAGCAGGTCGACGCGTTTCTGGCTACGCACAGCAATGTTCATATGCACTTCACCCCGACGTACTCGTCCTGGCTTAACCAAGTGGAGTTGTGGTTCGCCAAGATCGAGCGAGGCGTAATCGCCCGCGGCGCGTTTATCTCGGTACCGGACCTCAAGAGAAATGGAAGCACTTCGATCCCCCACGGCGCATCACTCCAGATTCAATCGTTACGGCCCAATAGTCGACCCGATCGGCATCTCGGCCGGAATGTTGCGCGAAGTTGGCGTGCCGGATATCGCCAACATCGCCAGCGCAGAACACATGGTGAACACGCCGCTTGGCCTGATCGCGGTGCTCAGGTTCCCCGAGCCGCAGCCACAAAATTCCGTGAATCGAGAAGCGCAGAACTCGCTAACATTCTGAACCAACTTACACCCTGATATCGAGAAATGGCATGCGTCTCAAGGACATCGCATCACGCCTCAAAGAGCGCTGTGTCGACGACGCCAACTGCCGGCTCGGCTTCAACTGCAAACGGATCGCGGCGGACTGTCCGAGCATGAGGCGGGCTTCCAGGGCGGCAAGATCGACGCCAGCCCATGTACTCCAGTCATCAGGCCGCGGCCTGGTTGCGCGACGCGCAGGATGCAGATGGCTGCTGGCGCAAACACGCCGCCCCTTCGCTGCTCCGCGGGGTGATCGAGGCCTATCGCTTTCAGGTGAGGCAGAATCTTTGGTGGCCGCCAGGAAAACAGCAGATGCGCTACGCAAGGTCATCGAGCCGGACGCCGCATTGCGCGACGGCTCGACCAAACCTGGAAACCATGTGTTGACTGGGTCTTCCTTACTAGCGGCGTGCCCGGACGCCATCGGCGGAGTTCGCGGCACTTTCCATGTCAATGGCGGTTACGGAAGATTTGAGTATCTCAACTGGGCGGAAAAATTCTGCCCAGCCGATGGAAATGGCTGTCGCCAGGTAATGACTGCACAATTGTAATTAAACTCGCGGCGGACAAACCTCATGTATCTGCTGCCCCTGCCCAGAGAAATGATCATGAACATCATCCCGTGGCGCATCAGAGCAGCGATATCCAACCGCCTTCCCTTGTTTTATCACCTGACGTGCAATCTATTCCGCAAGAGTGGGGGAGCAGACTATTGGGATCAGAATCTGGCCGAATGGTGGGGGCACGATGTCCGTCGCTGGCCAACTAAAGCCAAGATCATTGCGGAGCGCAGCGATCCAGCGGCGGCACTCATTGATATCGCCTGCGGGAACGGGAGCATACTCAGGGATTTGCGCGCGTCTGGCTTCGAGAACCTTTCCGGGCTTGAAATCTCTCGCTACGCCGTCAAGCGACTGCGCGAAGAGGGCTTCACCATGTTTCACGGCGTCCTGCCGCGAATCCACGTGCCGGATCAAAGCTTCGACACGGTGATTGCCTCTCAGGTGCTCGAACACATCATCCGGAGGAACACATTCGCCGCCGAGATATCGCGCATCCTGAGGCCAGGGGGACAAGCTTTCATCTTCGTTCCGAACGATTGCCTTGGCCCCATCGACGAGCCGGAACACGTCATCAAGTACACCAGAAGAACATTCGAGACATTTCTCAAGCGTCACTTCGATGACGTTTCCGTAGAAGTCGTCAAGGACGCCAATTTTGCCATGACGGTATTACTCGGCAGCGTACGAAAACAGCCTCTCCAAGATCGCAATCGGTGAGCATCCGCATACAGGTTCTGGCAGGGCTCAAGTGGACGGTACTCGGGCGCCTTACCTCCCAATTAGTCACTTGGGCAATAACGATCTATGTCATTCGCCTCCTAAGCCCGGAGGACTATGGATTGATGGCATTGGCGGCCATCTTCAGTGCCCTGTTCACTCTAATCGCCGAGATCGGCCTCGGACCAGCCCTAGTGCAAACCAAGGATCTGTCCCCGCAACAGATTCGGCAGATTTTCGGCTTGATCGTCTTGTCGAATAGCGCGTCATGCCTGGTAATGGTTATCATCGTCGCGCCCTTGGTAGCAATTTTCTTTAGTGAAGCACGCCTGGAGCGCGTCGTGCAGGTCATCGCTCTTCAATTTATCCCGGCCATGTTTGCGGTCGTTCCTTCCGCGATACTGGAGCGGGAGATGAGATACCGCGGCAGAGCCATTACCGATCTCGCCTCGGCCATCGGAGGGGCGATCGCCACGCTCATTCTAGCCAATCAGGGATACGGCGTGTTCGCCCTAGCCTGGGGCGTTGTTGGCGGAGCGACAGTCCGGGCCATCGGCCTCAATATCGCAGGCAGTTTTCCTGGACTACCGACTTTTCGATTCGCAGGCTCTGGCGGCATGTTCAATTTCGGCCGAAATGTCGCCGCGACTCAACTGGTCTGGTTCTTGTATTCGCAGGCGGACATTTTCATTGTCGGAAAATTTCTCGGCAAGCACGATCTTGGATTCTATTCCGTATCGATGGATCTGGCCTCGCTACCTGCTTCCCGGGTATCGGCGATCCTGAATCAGGTGGTGTTTCCATCATTATCTAAAGTCAAACGTGAGGGCGGCTCGGTCGGGCCATATCTCCTGAAAGGCTTGAGGGGAATCAGCCTCGTTTCGTTTCCCGTCATGTGGGGGATGTCCAGCATCGCGCCAGAGCTCGTTCGAGCACTGCTAGGAGAGAAATGGATGGAGGCCGCTCTGCCCTTGGCCCTGCTATGCCTGATCATGCCCTTGCGTGTACTGTCGCCGCTGCTGCACGCCGGCTTGTATGCCGTCGGGCGGGCAGATGTCAGCTTTCGAATCACCTGCACAACAGCTGTTGCCATGTGCAGTGCCTTTCTGGTTGGAACGCAATTCGGCCTGATCGGCCTGACCCTCGCGTGGTTAATGGTATTCCCAGCCTTGTTCCTGTTCAATCTGCTCAGATCCTGCGAGCACATGGATCTCGCCGCGAAGGACATCGTCAGCTCGCTGGCCAGGCCGGCGCTGGCATCCGGACTAATGTATGCCGCGGTCGCCGCGACTCGCCAACTCCTCCCCTGGTCGGCACCCGTTGGTAATCTCTTGATACTGATTGCAGGAGGGGCTGTCTCATATTTGATTTTCACCTTCGCCGTCAATCGCGAAGGAATCGCAGAAGTCAGGAGCCTGCTTGCGCGCAGAGCGAATTGAGCTTGCGCTGCTTCACCCCCGTGGCAGATGGGCGGCTTGGCGTACTACGAGCCGCGCCTGACGTGCAACCCCGCGCAGATCGGCCGCTTTCGCGGCGTCCTGAGCGAGGCCGTTGTCGAGCAATTGCTCAAGTCCACCTCAGTCGCTCACGCGGTCGAGCAGGTCAGCGAACTCGGCGCTGCGACGCCTGCGCGAGGCGCGCAGCACAGCGCCAACTGCCGGCAGTTCGGTCGTGCCATCGCGCACCTGCTGTAGGAAGTGCTGCAGCAGGCGAGCAATGTCGCCCGCGTCGTTGAGTTGAGCGATGGTGTTCACTCCGGCCGCGCGAACGGTCCCGGCGGTGTCGCCTGCCGGGTCCGTCAGGCACACGATGGGGCGGCCGGCACGCAAGTACTCATACAGCTTGGCCGGGATCTGCGCATTGCAATTGCCAGCCTGCAACAGAAGGAGACCATCGGCGCTCAGCATCTCTGTCAGCGCGTCGCGGTAGGGCAACGCGGGGCAGATTTCCACGTAGGGCAGCACGGCATGTTCGACGGCCAGATTGCGCAGAAAGTCTTCAGCCACGGCAGCCCTGAACCGCACTTTCAGTTGACCCGGCAACAAGGCACCGGTGTTGTGCAACCGGCGCAGCGCGGCCATCAACTGGGTCGGATCGCGCTCGCTGGGGTAGACGATGCCGCTGTGTAGCAACGTCACTGCGCCGGGGCTCAGCGGCTGCCGCAGCGATGTGCCCGCAGCCGCGAACGACTCTTCGTCGTAGCCGTTCTCGAGCACTTCCACGCGGGCCGCGGCGCTTGGGTAGCGCTGCCGGTACTCGGCAGCGGCGCCCGGGGTCGTGAACGTGCTACACGCGGCGTGGTGTAGAGCGTGTGATTCGATGTCGTGGTATTGCTGCCACGTCAGCGCGTCTGCTGGGTAGCCGTCTTGCGCCATCGGGTCGCGAAAGTCAGCCACCCACGGTAGGCCGGTACGGCGGTGGAGTTCGGCCCCGATCAGGTGGGCGGTGGCGATGGGGTAGGTGCTCCAGATTACGCGGGGCTCGAACTCGCGTATCAGGCGCATGCCCTGGCGCACGCCGTCGAAGCGCCAACTCACCCAGCGGTCAGGCCGGGCCATACGCCCGACATACTTCCCGCCCAGCGAGAGGTGACGCGCAGTGTCGAGAGCAAAGGCACGGCGTACCACTGTATCGGGGGACACGTCCACGTCTAGGTCAGCACTCGTGCGCTCGTAGGCACGAGGGTGGGCTGAAAGCACCAATGGCTGCCAGCCGAGTGCCGGCAAGTGCTGAACGAAGCGCAGCGTGCGTTGGATGCCGCTGCTGCCCGCCAGCGGCGGGAAGTGGTAGGCGATCATCAGCACCCGCTTGGGGGGCATCAAACTGTCAGCCACAGGTGAGGCGGTTTCCGAGCCAGCCGATCATTGCCTGCCCGAGCGATGCTTGGTCGCCTGTACCGGACAAGGTGTGGTCCGCGCCGGGGAGATCAACCCGTTGCAAAGTTGCCCGCTCGAACTGACCATGCCACTCGGGCGACGCGGACGTGAATTCGACAAATTCCCTGGACGTGTAATCGTTGCCGCTGAGTATCAGCAGGATGTTCTTGTCGAAGGCAGCCCATGCCTTAGCCATCCGCGCCTGGAAGCTTCTGCCACCCGGATCCCGTGCACTGCCTCGCTGGGCGCGCAGGTTGGCAAGCAGGCCGCCCCATGCCGTTACGCCCACTTGGCCGCGCAGCAGTTTGGCCCAGAACTCGCGCTGCCTCAGGCGCTGGGTGTAGTAGTGCTTGACGTGCGTGCGCGCCAGTCCCGCCTCTGTGCGCACCCAGGGGTTGAGCAGGCTCAGGCCATCCACCCTGCGGTCGGCCGTGTCGTGAAGGTAAAGCAGCGCTGCCGAGGCGCCATCACACAACCCCCAAAGCACCACGCGTCGCACTTCTGGCGCGTGCACTTGAAGGGCATCGATGGCGGCGCCAATGTCTGCGCTGACGGCATCGAAACTGCGCTGGGCTCCGCTGCTGTCACCCATTCCGCGGACGTCGAAGCGCAGCACGGCGAAGCCGCTTGCCGCGAGCGCACGGGCCAACAGCACGAAGTGCCGGTGGCTGCCGGCTCGGTATTGCGGCCCACCGACGATCACCACCACGCCGAGTTCGCACGGCGCC
>JANNNT010000028.1:0-3888 GCA_031398685.1 Rhodocyclaceae bacterium
CCGGGAAAGCAATCGACGGCCAGCCACGGTGTCCCGGACGACGCTAAGCAGGCGGTCCACCGACTCGTTCGTGGCTATGGCCCCGGCCGCCCCCGCCTCTATGCACTCTGCCACCCGTAAGCTATCGTGGCCCGTGATCACAACCACCACCTTCACCGCAGCTCGGCTGAGCGCACGAGCATCTTCATCTGTCCGGTATCGTCAAAAACATGAATGGCCAGACCGCTGAAAAAGAACTTCAGCGCGTTATAGATTTTGCCAATGCAACTTGCGCAAGGCGATTGCCGCTAACGGCGTTACCGCAAGCTACGGCGTTATGAAACGTCGCGATGTCTTGATTGGAGGCGGCTCGCTCGTCGCCGTTGCGGCGGGTGGGATTTATGTAGCGTGCGAGCAAATGGGTTCCGCGAGCGGCTATGACGCGGCGGCCGCAGCGATGCGGGCAACCCTACCCGAAGTGCCAGACGAGGCCGACCTCATCCGTTATGCGACGCTTGCGCCCAACGGCCACAACGCCCAGCCGTGGCGTTTCCGGATCAGCGAAAACCGCATCGATATTCTGCCCGACTTCACCAAGCGGACTCCCGTCGTCGATCCCGATGACCATCATCTGTTTGTCTCGCTGGGTTGTGCAACGGAGAACCTTGCGCACGCGGCACTCGCCAACGGACTCCAGGCCAACGTCAATTTCGACGCCACGGGCGCAGGCGCAGTCTCGGTCAGCCTCGAGGCGACAAAGGCGCTGGCAACGCCCCTGTTCCAGGCCATTGCCGAGCGGCAATGCACCCGTGGTGACTACGATGGACAAGCGCTGTCGATCGAGGAACTCCACCTGCTCGAACGAGCGGGTAGCGGCCATGGCGTACGCGTGATGCTGCTTACCGAACGTTCGGCCATGGAAAAAGTCCTGGACTATGTGCTGTCCGGCAACACGGCGCAAATGAATGATCCGGCATTTGTCGAAGAACTGAAGGCCTGGATTCGTTTCAGCAAAGATGAGGCCGTCAGTTCCGGCGATGGCCTCTTCACCGGCGCGTTAGGCAACCCGGCGATGCCGCGCTGGTTGGGCCGCCGAATGATGGATCTGTTCTTCAAGCCAAAGTCTGAAAACGAGCGCTATGCCAGGCAGATCCGCAACTCGGCCGGGATTGCCGTGTTCGTGTCTGACGTCAGCGACAAGGCGCATTGGGTCGAAGCCGGCCGCTGCTATGAGCGCTTTGCGCTGCAGGCGACGGCGCTGGGTATCCGCAATGCTTTCCTGAATCAACCGGTCGAGGTCGGGTCGATCCGGCCACAGTTCGCCGCGGCGCTTGGGCTGGGCGGCCAGCGACCCGATCTGGTCGTGCGCTTTGGTCGTGGGCCGACACTGCCCTTGTCGATGCGGCGACCAGTCCAGTCTGTGCTGGTCTGATCCTGATGATGGGAAGATCCACCCGGAATGACTCCTGGTCAAGCGAGGAGAACGCCGTGATCAATATCACCAGCAAAGCTGCGCTCGTGTTCGCGCTTTGTGCCGTTCTCCTCGGCTTGACCTTTGCCGTGAATGCCGAGCCTGTGGCCGACACGACGCTTTCCCCCTATCGCTTGTCGCCGGTTGGTGCGGAGCGGTGGCTCTATCGGCCTACGCCAGAGCCGCCGGATGATGGCGACCGCCCGGTCAAGCCGGACGATCCCCGCCCCTATGCACGCCAGATTGCGATTGCAGCCCAGGAATCCGGACTCGATCCCGAACTGGTGCACGCCGTCATCGCCGTCGAATCGGCCTATCAGCGGGCGGCGGTTTCACCGAAGGGTGCCGTCGGGTTGATGCAGGTCCTGCCGGAAACGGCCCACTCGCACGGCGTACGCAATCCGGCCGATGTCGCCGCCAACCTGCGAGCAGGCACCCGTCACCTGAGCGGCCTGATGGAACGCTTCGACCAGCGGCTCGATCTTGCGCTGGCCGCCTACAACGCCGGCGAAGGCGCGGTCAGGCGCTACAACAATAGCATTCCACCCTACCCGGAAACACGCAACTACGTTCCGGCCGTGGTCTCCAGGTACCGGGCGAACAGCCCCAGTACAGAGGTCGAGCCGTTGCTGAAACCCGTGGCCCCGGACTATCTGCCAGGTACCCGGCTCGACCCGCGGGCATTGCTACAGCTGCGTTGATCGCGTCCGGGTAGATAAGCGCCGCAACCGGCGCTGCTACGCGCTCTGCACCCGACTACTCAACGCCCGTAAATATCCTCGAAGCGCACGATGTCGTCCTCGCCCAGATAGGTCCCGGACTGCACCTCGATCATCTCCAGCGG
Organism: Rhodocyclaceae bacterium; assembly: GCA_031398685.1. Classification (GTDB taxonomy): domain Bacteria; phylum Pseudomonadota; class Gammaproteobacteria; order Burkholderiales; family Rhodocyclaceae; genus Propionivibrio. Next base: position 2,295 of record JANNNT010000028.1, read on the forward strand.
CACGCAGCCGGGGTTCTCCAGACGGTGTTTGGTGCCCAGCGGAATGAAGGTCGATTCGTTCTCGGACACCAGATAGCTGGACTCTCCGCGCGTCACCATGGCGGTGCCATGCACCACGATCCAGTGCTCGGCGCGGTGGTGGTGCATCTGCAAGGACAGGCTGGCGCCCGGCTTGACGATGATGCGCTTGACCAGGAAACGCTCGCCGGCATCGACCCCGTCGTAGGAGCCCCACGGGCGGAAGACCTTGCGGTGCAGTTGCCCCTCGGCGCGGCCTTCGCGCTTGAGGCGATCGACGATCTGTTTCACCTCCTGCGTCTTGTCCTTGTGCGAGACCAGGATGGCGTCGGGGGTTTCGACGACCACCAGGTCATCGACGCCGATGCAGGCCACCAGGCGACCGGCGGACATGGCCAGCGTGTTGCGGCAGTCGTGGATCAGGACGTCGCCCTGCACGACGTTGCCGTCGCTGTCTTTGGGCAGTACTTTCCACAGCGCATCCCAGGCGCCGACGTCGGACCAGCCGGCGGCGAGCGGGATGACCACGCCGGCCGGCAAGGCGGCCTCGAGCGCGGCAATGCGCTCCATCACGGCGTAGTCGATCGAGTCCGCCGGGCACAGGCTGAACGCGTCCGCGCCGACGCGCAGGAATTCGCCGTCGACCGAGCCCTGTTCCCAGGCGGTGCGGCAGGCGGTCAGAATGTCATTGCGGCAGACGCCGATGGCGGCGAGCCACACCGACGCGCGCAGCATGAACAGGCCGCTGTTCCACAAATAGGTGCCGGCCTCAAGATAGGATTGCGCGGTGGCCAGGTCGGGCTTTTCGACAAAGCGCGCGATGGTGCACGCCTCGCCTTTGCCCAGCGCGGCGCCGGTCTGGATGTAGCCGTAGCCGGTTTCGGGCGCATCCGGGGTGATGCCGAAGGTGACGACAGTGCCCTCGTCGGCGAGCAGGGCGCCCTGATAGACGGCGGCCTGGAAGGCCGGGGTATCGAGGATGACATGGTCGGCCGGCATCACCAGCAGGATCGGGTCGGCGCCGTCGCGGATCGCGGCCAGGGCGGCCAGCGTCAGCGCCGGGGCGGTATTGCGCCCGACGGGTTCAAGCACGATCGGACCGTTCTTGTCCATCAGCCGCATCTGTTCGGCGATCACGAAGCGGTATTCTTCGTTGCACACGATCATCGGCGCGGCGAGCTCGGCGCCGGCGATGCCTTCGACACGGCGCACCGTGGCTTGCAGCAGCGAATCTTCGCCGATCAGCGGGAGCAGTTGTTTGGGGTATTTTTCACGCGACAGCGGCCACAGGCGCGTGCCTGAACCACCGGAAAGGACGACGGGTTGAATCAGCATGGAAGTTTTCCTAAGGTAATGTTTGTTTTTGACGCGCGGTTTGAAGTCATTTCAGGCTTGGCAGCAATGAGCAATGCCATTTTCCCGACGTGCAGCTCATGGAGGCTGAACGCCGTCAGACTCAGGCTCGGTTAGCGGCGCACTTTGTGCATCCTTCTCCGATAGCAGCGGTTCTCGCCACAGCGGCCACACAATCGCCAACGCCGCATCATTCCAGAGGATGCTGCGCTCGTGCTCGGGC
>JANNNT010000114.1:0-3948 GCA_031398685.1 Rhodocyclaceae bacterium
CGTAGGCTGTAACGAGCGTGACGGCGCTTACCACCAGTCCGAGGAACCAGTCAGTCTTCCAGAATCCCGACTTGCGCATTCTCATCCCTTTTATGGCGCATCGCTAAGGACGTTCTTTCAACCCTGCCACCGCGACTGTTATCCGCCCCGTTCGAACTTAAAAATAAAAAGGAGAAACATCGCTCTATGGCGCATTCTCACCGTTCTGCGAGAGCTCAGTCAATCAACTTCAACGCTTTCGGGAAACCTAGCCCCCATACGGCAACTCAACGCCCAGGCCGCGCTCGCGCGCCAGGGCCTCCAGGCGAACGGCCACCGAAATATCCTGAATGGCCATCCCCTGCGACTCGAACAGCGTGATCTCCTCTGGCGTGCTGCGGCCAGGATGACGCCCGATAATCACGTCGCCCAGTTCGACGAGTTGTCGCTCGTTCAAGCGTCCCTTTTCCAGCATCGGCAGCAAATCCCCTGCCTCCTTGAGCGCCGTCTCTACGCTATCAACAACAATCGGGCGACTGATCCTGAGCACATCCTCGCCCACTTCACGCCGAATCACCGAATTGGAACCCGCCGCATTGATGTGCGTGCCCGGCGACAACCAGTTGGCGTCAAACAGTGGCGTTGCGGCCGTTGTAATGGTGCTGACAATGTCGCTGCCGCGCACTGTGTCCTCGGGCGAATCAGCTGGAACCACTTCGATCTTCAGGCGCTCCGACATCTTGGTGCAGAACGCGGCCAGCCGCTCTGCATTGCGGGAAAACACCTTAACCCGGCGCAGAGGGCGTACGGCGGCGATGGCCTCGATATGGCCCTCGGACTGCCATCCGGAGCCGAAGACCCCGAGTATCTCGGCCTCCGGTCGGGCCAGCCAGCGGGTCGCCACGCCCGAGGCTGCCCCGGTGCGCATCATGCCGAGATAATCGGCCTCGAGTACGACGCGCAAAATGCCCGTCGACGCGCTGGAAACGTGAACCAGGAAACGGACGCCCGAACGATTGCTGGTGTAGGCCTTGTAGCCGATGGCATCAACTCCCGGCAACGCGCCTTGCAGGATATGCAGCGCCGTCTGCGGCAGCCGTGTACGCTGGCGCGGTATGTCGACAGCCTTGCCCAGCGAGAGCTCGCGATGGGCGGCTTCGACCGCTTCAATAGCCAGTGGCATGGTCAGCAACTCACGGACATTCATTTCATTCAAGAACAAAGACATACATCCTCCAAAGACTCTGCAACAAAGCGCGTTAAAACAAAACCAATCGTTGATTCTACCGGCATTTCATCAATACTTCGCAGACGCCAGACGAATGAACCGCAACCAACGAACGCGAGCGGCGGTCACCAACGGACGGAATGGCCTTTATGCGCGGAGACGGTAACCCATACCACGGACTGGTGCCCGCGGATGCGATTACTGACCAGATCGCGGGAGGTCAATATGATGGCGGAGGGTGTATTGCCGCGCCGGCACCGGCTGGAAATCCAGTCCAGACCTGATCCGTCGGGCAAATTTCACCTCGCTCAGACGGGCGAACCAGTCGACCAGATACCCCTCGCAACGCAGGAAATCACTCAGGCCTTCACCAGCAGTCGCGTTGTTTCAAGCAGCGGTTGCATGGTGTAGCCCGGAGGTAAACGCTAATTTGTTAGCGCGAAGGCTTGGTCCCGGGGCGAACCTTGACCCCGGTAATCATTGCACCGATCAGATTGATGCGCTCGATGCGGCTCATGATGATTGCCGCCAACGCATGCAGTCCGGCCAAACCAATGAGCGTCGAGGCCAGCACGTCATGCAGTTCCTGCAACCACTCTTCACCCCAGAAGGCGTCCAGCGTTTGCATGAAGCCGGTAACTCCGAGCGAGAGAACGAGCGTTATCAGCGCGAACATCATCAGTGCACCCACCGGGTTATGTCCCGCATGGAAGTCATGTTCGCCCGCGATCAAACGGCTCAGGTGTCGCCTGACCCGTGCCGGCGTAGGAAAGAAATCGGCAAACCGCGCATGTTTGGAGCCGATGAACCCCCACACAATGCGGGCGACAACCAGTGCGCTCGCGATATAGCCGAGCCACTGGTGGAGCGTTTTGCCGTCATCGATAACGAAGAAATTCACCAGCACGCAACTGACCAGACTCCAGTGAAACACGCGTACGAAACGATCCCAGACGGGGATGGCCTGGACAGGATGAGGTTTGTTCATGGTCGTCATTGCCAATCGGATTGAGGGCAAGTCGAGCTCTTCGCGAGCTCGACTCAATTGCTGTGAAAAGCCAGACGGGCCTACTTGTTGGTTTAGATCACGGCTCCTGTCTGCGGATCGAAATAAATCTCGACCTTCTTGCCGTCCTTGTCGAAACCGTAGATCTCGTAGCACTGGCCCTTGCTGACCTTGAAGGTCTTGATCTGGTAGCCCTGTGCTTCGAGGCGTGCCTTGAGATCGGCTTCCTTCATCCATTTGTCCTTGGGAACGGTGCATGTCGGTCCGGCAATGGCGCTGGTGGCGGCGAGGGCAATGAGGATTGATGCGAGTAGCTTCTTCATTTGAGTTTCCTTCGGATAGTTTAAGTTGCGCGCCCCGATCGGGACGACGGGTGCACTTAAACATTCCAAGCTGAAAACAATCTTAACGCCGGCATTCGGTCGTTTAACGGTTGAAAATTGAAGGCGCAAAGAGTCAGTTGAAAACGTTACCCGTACGTTTGGGTCGAACCGAGACTATTGGTTCGTGCCAATGCGCTGAAGCTGGAAATTCATCTTCAGCACGCGGCCTTACAAAATGCAAATCTCAGACCAAAAAAAGAGGCGCCGGAAGTGTATCCACTCCCGGCGCCTCACTCTTCACGTCTTACGTTTTTAAAGCAGCGACTTGAGCAGCTTGGCCATATCAGACGGATTGCGCGTTACCTTGAAGCCGCACTCTTCCATGATCGCCAGCTTGGCATCGGCCGTATCGGCCCCACCGGAAATCAGCGCACCGGCGTGGCCCATGCGCTTGCCGACCGGCGCGGTTACCCCGGCAATGAAGCCGACGACCGGCTTTTTCATGTGCGTCTTGCACCACAGCGCCGCGTCTGCCTCGTCGGGACCGCCGATCTCGCCAATCATGATGACGGCGTCAGTATCGGGATCATCATTGAACATGCGCATGATGTCGACGTGCTTCAGGCCGTTGATCGGGTCGCCACCAGTACCGACGGCAGACGATTGTCCGAGACCGATTTCGGTCAACTGGCCGACCGCTTCGTAAGTCAGCGTGCCGGAGCGCGAAACGACTCCGATGCGGCCCTTGCGGTGAATGTGCCCGGGCATGATGCCAATCTTGATTTCGTCCGGCGTGATCAGCCCCGGGCAGTTGGGGCCGAGCAGGAAAGTCTCCTTGCCCCCCGCTGCCACCTTGCGTTTCATCCGGCTGCGCAGTTCGAGCATATCGCGCACCGGGATGCCTTCGGTGATGCAAATCGCCAGATCGAGATCGGCTTCAACGGCCTCCCAGATCGCGGCGGCGGCACCCGGCGGCGGAACGTAGATGACGGAGACGGTGGCCCCGGTGGCCGCCGCCGCTTCCTTGACTGTCCCATAGATCGGGATGTGAAAGATCGATTCGCCGGCCTTCTTCGGGTTCACCCCGGCGACGAAACAGTTTTTGCCGTTGGCGTATTCCTGGCACTTTTCGGTGTGGAATTGGCCGGTTTTTCCCGTAATGCCCTGAGTGATGACCTTGGTATCTTTATTGATCAGAATCGACATGGTTCTTCCCTTACTTGACCGCAGCAACAATCTTGGCAGCAGCTTCAGCCATGGAATCGGCTGAAATGATCGGCAGACCGGACTCCTTCAGCAATTGCTTGCCCAGTTCCTCGTTGGTTCCCTTCATGCGCACGACGAGCGGCACCGCCAGATGCGTTTCGCGAACCGCAGCGATCACGCCGTTGGCGATGGTGTCGCACTTCATG
>JANNNT010000124.1:0-9850 GCA_031398685.1 Rhodocyclaceae bacterium
ACATCAAGCCCTTCGTGCCACTGAACGCTTGGGCACTGTCGCGCCAACTCCATCGCTTGCGCGCCCTCGGATTGATCAAACGTGTCGCCCATTCCTATCGCTACTATCTCACTCGTTTGGGCCGAGCCGCTATCGCGGCAGCATGCTCCGTGACGCAGTTCCAAATCATCCCCGCAATGGCCTACACAACATGACAATTTCTTCGCCAATTCTGTCAAGACTTCAGTGGTAAGAGACTAAAAATCATAGACACCCTCGAACTGATGAAAGCAATCGAAACCCATTCACCTCTTCTGGATAGTCATGCCGATGACCGGGAAATCAAGCGCTACGCCGTGCTTCTTGATCGACTGGGAATCGGCATGCTGGTGTATTCCCCTGACGCTCGCTTTGCCTCACGAACAAATTGGCGGCAAACTGATGTGCAACGCGCCCCATGCCTGGGCGGACGAAAACGGCCAGCCGATTGCCATCGAAAACACTGCGAAAATGCTGGCGCCCAGTTCGGAACAACCGATTTTCCAGTACGTTCTGGCATCGACCAGCGAGGGGAGGTACACCACCTGGCTAAGCATCAATGTCCTTCCGGTCTTTTCGGAAAACGGCAGCGTCCGCCGCATATTGCTGACGCTGACGGACATCAACGAAGAACGAAATCCGCAGAGCGAGATTGAACAGTTTACAACTCGCGACCCGCTGACGGGCGTATTCAACCAGCGACACGTCATGGTCCTGCTGGAAAAACGAAATCCACCGGGCTCATCGTTACGGCACGCCGTTCACGCTGGCGCAGCTTGATATCGACCTCTTTCTCCCCTTCTGTGCCGAACACGGACAGCAGGTCGGCGACAACGTGCTCGCCGGCATCGGCAAACTGCTCAGCGAAAGCATGCGTGAAATTGATATTGCCGGCCGCATCGGCAATGACGAATTTCTGCTGGTGTTACCCAATGTTTCACTGAAGGATGCCATGGTCGGGCTTGAACGCCTGCGGGTGCTGATCGAAACACAGACATTCCCTGACGATGGCTATCTGAGGGTAACCATCAGCGGTGGCATCACCGAATACACCGGAGAAAACTCGTCAACCCTGATCGAGCGCAGCAAATCGTTGCTCATCAACGCGCGCGAATCCGGACGCAACCGATTCTGTCTGGACGGCGACATTCTCTAGCCGCCGACTCCTGGCCGCGCCCAAACGCCTGAATATCGCCTCTTGAATTCACGCGATTCACGCCGTAGAGAAGCGGCACCTGCTACTCGATTGAGCGCACCACGCGGCAGGTTGCCTATACGAGACTACACCTTGTAAGCCTTCAGGGAATCAGCAATTTCGCGGCTCATTTCGCTCATTCGATGCACGGCTTTAGATGTATTCCCGGCGGCGACGGTGTTGCGATCGGTCATCTGGGCAATCTGCTCGATGCGCTGGGAAATTGCGGTGCTGGCGGCACTTTGTTCGCGCACGGCCTCGGAAATTTCCTCGACGGCGCTAACCACCGTACTCGAACCTTGCTTGATATCGTTGATCGATTTTCCGGCCTGTTGCGCTTTCTCAACACCCAAGTCGACCTCTCGTACCGCAGCAGCCATGGTGTCAACCGCTTTTTTGGCGCTGCCTTGCATCTGCGCGAGCAGGGACGAAATTTCTTGCGTGGACTTTGAAGTCCGCTCCGCCAGCTTGCGCACTTCATCCGCCACCACGGCAAAACCGCGCCCCTGTTCGCCAGCGCGAGCAGCTTCAATGGCCGCATTGAGCGCCAGCAGGTTGGTCTGGTCAGCAATTTCCTTGATGATGTTGGCCACCGTCGAGATGCTCTCGCTGTCGTTGCGCAAGGCATCAATACGTGACGAGGCTTCGCGCACCGATTCTGAGATCGACTGGATACCGCTCACCGTCGAAAGAATCACATCAGCGCCCTGATCGGCGTTGTCCCGGGAAGCCTGGGTGTGATGGCTGGCATCCTGCGCCTGAGTGGCCACCATGGAAATACTCACGGTAAGTTGCTCAATCGCTGCCGCCATGGCCGACGAGGCATCGCTTTGCGCCTGAGAGTTGTCGGCAATCTCCTTCGAAGTCTTCGCCACGTCACCAGTGATGGTCGCCATGTGTGCGGAAGCCGTCTGGATTTCGCCGAAACTGGCGCGCAGTTTGGCCAGCAACGCGTTGTAAGCTTGGAGGGTGCGCCCAATTTCATCGTTGGAACACACTTTGAACGTGTCCGTGAAATCGAGCTCATTGGCTGTGCGCGTAATCGCCCGTTGCATCAAGCCCAGCGGTTGAGTAATTGATCGCCCCAGGAAAAAGCCCATAATTCCGATGAGCGCCACGCCGAGGACCGCAGCGGTAATCGTAATGGCCAGGGTACGGGTGAACGCCGTTTCCGCCGAGGCGGCCACACTGCCAACTTTGCCGGTGTTTATCTTCACCAGTTCGTCAAAAGCCTTTGAGAGTTGCTGGTGAACCGGATCGATGTCACGCTGAATGACCCCCAGAGTCAACTCCATTTCACCCGTGGCGGCCAGTGCGCTGACCTGATTCATTCGGGTGATGAAGGAAACCATGCCCATCTTCACCACATCAAGTGACTTCTTTTCCTCGTCATCAGTCGTTCGTGCACCGTAATCATTCACTTGCTTGATCAGGTTCTGGTTACCCGTAATGATCAACTTGTCAATTGCTGCACCTTTCTCGGCATCCTTTGTAGTTGCCCGCTCATAGACCATCGGGATCATAACCAGATATGTGGCGCGCATGCCGTTGACTAGAAGCAACGCCGGCACAGAATTACCTGCAATCTCGACCATATTCGAGTTAACGCGTTTCAGCCCGTAAAGCCCAAAGCTGGCGACCGCTGCGCAGGTCGTCATCGCTATCGCAACCAAAAGCCAGATTTTCCTGCTGATCAACATAGTTTCATTCCTTTTCTCATAAGATAAAGCGGCAACAACGCCAAAATCCAAGCGTGGCTTGAATCCGTTACCGAACTTCAGAGGTGTGCTACGTGCGGCCGAGAACCAATACGGTGGTTCAGATTAGCGCATCATTGAGCCGTGGCAAAGCACTTTCGCACTGCCGAAAGTAATATTTTCGACTTGCTCGACGAACCACGCTAAAACGAGAGTTTGAATAAGCTCGGCACCTGCAAGGGCATCAATACGTCACGTCAGCGACGCATGCCACCAGACCCGCATGAACACTCGTCTCCACGGCATATGGCATGGAAATGCCCGTATTCATTGGTCTTCAGGCCATATAACTATTTCTGAACGGTCAATCGCGTCAATTCAGATCAATGGCGTGGAGTTTGAGTTCGTCAAGGCGGACGATCTCCAATGAGGATTCATTACAGGCATTGAGCACGATACGCGGCGCCTTCCCGGCCAGCAAAGCCTCTTGCCAGCGCGCGGCACAGAGGCACCAGCGGTCACCGGCTTGCAGACCGGGAAAATCGAACTCGGGACGCGGCGTTGAGAGATCGTTGCCACGCGCCTTGGAGAATTCGAGAAACGCGTCAGTCAGCACCACACAGACGGTATGGCTACCGAAATCTTCCTCACTTGTATTGCAACAGCCATCACGGAAAAAACCGGTCAAAGGCTTGTTGCTGCAGCTTCCGAGCGGCCCGCCAAGCACGTTGCGCTGAACACCGCCAAACTCTTCGGGCTTCATGCGACTTCGTCAATCCAGGCTTGCTGGATTGCCTCCAGAATTTTCTCGCCGCAGTGCTTTGTGTCGTCGTCAAAATCGGGCAAGGCGATGACCCAGTTCATCAGGTCGACAAAGTTGATTTTCAGCGGGTCGACCTGGGGATACGCTTCAGAAAGCTCGATGGCGAGATCGTTGACATCCGTCCATTTCATCGCAGCATCTCCTATCGTTTACCTTCCTTGGTCATGTTGATCGAGTAACGCGGAATCTCGATCACCAGGGGTGTTCCGTTGACGATGGTCTGACACGACAGACGCGAATTCGGTTCCAGCCCCCAGGCCTTGTCGAGCAGGTCGTCTTCAAGTTCCTCGGAAGGATCAAGGGCGTTGAAACCCTCGCGAACGATGACGTGGCAGGTGGTACAGGCGCAGGACATTTCGCAGGCGTGTTCAACGGCAATGCCGTTTTCGAGCAGGTTCTGGCAAATCGACTCCCCAGCTCTGGCCTCGATCACCGTGCCCTCCGGGCAAAGTTCGACATGCGGCAGCACGATGATTTGCGTCACGCGGGTTCTCCCAGGCTCTTTGAAGAATCCGTGCTGCTCTCAAGCTCTTCAATACTCTTGCCGGCGAAAGCACGGCGGATCGATTTATCCATGCGTCGCGCCGCGAAATCCTTGGTCTCGGCTTCAAGATCGTCCATGGCCAGCGTGATGTGCCGGCGATTATCACCGAGCGCGGTGGTCTGCAACTTGGCGATGGCATCGACAATGATTGCCAGTTGCTCTGTTGATAGCAGATCCCCGTCGCTCTTCAGCGCCGACTGAACGGCTTCAATCAGTCGCTGCGCTTCAACCTGCGCTTCTTTCAGCGCACGCCTGAGCGCATCGTCCTTGGTATGCGCCATGGAATCCTTGAGCATGCCGGCGATCTCGTCGTCCGAGAGGCCGTACGATGGCTTGACCACAATGCTTGCCTCAACACCAGAGGTCGTCTCGCGTGCCGAAACGGCAAGCAAACCGTCCGCATCGACCTGAAACGACACGCGAATGCGTGCCGCACCGGCGACCATCGGCGGAATGCCGCGCAGCTCAAAGCGTGCCAGCGAACGGCAATCGCTGACAAGCTCACGCTCGCCCTGCACAATATGGACGGCCAGCGCCGTCTGACCATCGCGGAAGGTGGTGAAGGCCTGAGCACGGGCCACCGGAATCGTTGAATTACGCGGGATGATTCTTTCCACCAGACCGCCCATGGTTTCCAGCCCGAGCGAAAGCGGGATGACGTCGAGCAACAGCCAATCGTCACCGGCGTTGCGGTTACCGGCCAGCAGATTAGCCTGCGTTGCCGCACCCAGGGCGACCACTTTGTCCGGATCAAGATTGTTCAGCGGCTCCTGCCTGAAGAATTCACCAACAGCGTGCTGTACCTGCGGCATGCGCGTCGCACCGCCGACCATGACCACGCCCTTGACATCGGATACCGACAGACCGGCGTCGCGCAGCGCTTTCTTGACCGGCTGAATGGTCTTGGCGACCAGCGTTTGCGAGATCTCGGTAAAGATCTCGGTCGTCAGTTTAAGGTCAACGACTTCGCCGCTGTTCAGGCGTGCCATGATCGGTGCGATGCCGTGCGGCGTCAGGTATTCCTTGGCTTCGCGCGCACGCGTCAGGAGCAGGCGGGCATCCTCGATGGATAATGGCTTGAGCTTGGCCGCTTCGAGAATCCAGCAGAAGATGCGCTGGTCGAAATCGTCGCCGCCGAGCGCCGAATCACCACCGGTCGCCAGCACCTCGAAAACGCCTTTGGACAGGTTGAGGATCGAGATGTCGAAGGTGCCGCCACCCAGGTCATAAACGGCATAGACACCTTCGGCGGCGTTGTCCAGACCATAGGCGATGGCTGCCGCTGTCGGTTCGTTCAGCAGGCGCAGAACGGAAAGCCCGGCCAGCTTGGCCGCGTCCTTGGTCGCCTGGCGCTGGGCGTCGTCAAAGTAGGCGGGAACGGTAATTACCGCGCCGACGAGTTGCCCACCAAGCGATGCTTCGGCGCGCAAACGTAGTGTCCGGAGAATGTCGGCTGAAATTTCCACCGGGCTTTTAACCCCTGCCGCCGTGTGCAGACGAACCATTCCCGGTGCATCTTCAAATTCGTAGGGCATCGATTCGCGATGGACGATATCCTTGATACCCCGCCCCATGAAGCGCTTTACGGACGCAATCACATTGCGTGGATCAAGCGCCTGTTTGGCCTGCGGCTCATATCCCACCTCGCTGTTGCCGTCGGCATGATAGTGCACCACCGAGGGCAGTAGTGGGCGCCCCAATTCATCGCTGATAACCACTGAAAGGCCGCTACGAACCGTGGCGACAAGAGAATTCGTGGTGCCGAGATCGATACCTACCGCGAGCTTCTGCTGGTGCGGTGCGGGCGATTCTCCGGGTTCTGCAATCTGCAAAAGTGCCATGAAAGTCCTGGATTCTGGGTTATTTTCTTGATTGGCCTACATGGTCTACGCGTCAAGCGCAGCCATAGCGTCGTCGATTTCGAACAGGAGTTTCTCGAGAAACATCAGCCGTCGCACCCGGTCTGCCGCCAAAGGATAGTCGTGCCGGTCATCAAGCAACTCGGCGACTTGCTCAAAGCGCTTGTTCATCCGCTGCTTGACTCGATAGTGCAATTGTTCCAGTTCGCCATGTTCACGGGCAATACGCGCTTCTGAAACTGCCTCACGCCACTCCATCTGCTCCATCAGGAACTCTGGCGGCATAGCCGTGTTGTTCTCGGCGCCCACATCATGGCCGGCAAGCTCCAGCAGGTATTGTGCTCGCGACAAGGGCTTTTTCAGCGTCTGATACGCCTCATTGACGCGCGTCGCCCACTGCAATGAGAGCCGCCGCTCGGCATCCCCGGACTGGGTAAACTTGTCCGGGTGCACTTGTGCCTGGATCTCGCGATAGTGTTTGTCGAGCACCGACGCATCCAGCCGAAAGGCACGCGGCAATTCGAACAGCGTGAAATGATCAGCGTTGAAATCCATGGGTTTCCTGGCGGTAGTGCTGCACACACCTGCAAGCGAGGGCGGGGCTAGGCGCACCGTACGCAGACAGTACGATTAGTACGGCAAGTTCGGTGCGACAACGCCCCGGCGAGTTACCACCCACAATCAGACATTAAAGCTCTCGCCGCAACCACAGGCGTCTTTGACATTCGGATTATTAAACTTGAAGCCCTCGCTCAAACCCTCGCGCGTGTAGTCGAGTTCCGTGCCATCAAGATAGGGCAGACTCTTCGCGTCAATCAGAACCTTAACGCCATACGATTCGAACTCGACGTCATCAGGATCGGCGACATCGACGAACTCAAGCTTGTAGGCCACGCCTGAACAACCGCTGGTGCGCACGCCGAGGCGCAGACCAATCCCCTTGCCGCGCTTGACCATATAGCTGGCAACGTGTTTTGCCGCCTTTTCGGAAAGCGTAACCGCCATTGCACTATCTCCTTCTGTTCTAAATTCGTTACGTTTTACTGTTTTTACTTGCCGCGCTTCAATTAGTAATCCGCCACAGCCGCCTTAATCGCATCTTCAGCGAGGATGGAACAGTGAATCTTTACCGGCGGCAAAGCAAGCTCTTCGGCAATCTGCGTGTTCTTGATATCCAATGCCTGATCAATAGTCTTGCCCTTGACCCACTCGGTGACCAGCGACGACGAGGCAATCGCCGAACCACAGCCATAGGTCTTGAACTTGGCATCCTCAATGATACCGTCCTTGCCGACCTTGATCTGCAATTTCATCACGTCGCCGCAGGCCGGCGCACCGACCATGCCCGTCGCCACGCCTTCTTCATCCTTGCCAAAGGAACCCACATTACGCGGGTTTTCGTAGTGGTCCAGAACTTTTATGCTGTATGCCATATTTTTTCTCCTTCAATTCGTTATCAGTGAGCAGCCCACTGGACCGTGCTCAGATCGACACCCTCTTGCACCATCTCCCACAGCGGGGAAAGTTCGCGCAGTTTACCGATCTTTTCATGCAGTAATTTGATGGCGTAGTCGATTTCGTCTTCGGTATTGAAACGGCCGAGGGTGAAGCGGATCGAACTGTGCGCCAGCTCATCCTCGCGACCCAGCGCGCGCAATACATACGAGGGTTCAAGCGAAGCCGAAGTACAGGCCGAACCGGACGACACCGCCAGATCCTTGATGGCCATCAGCATCGACTCGCCCTCGATGTAGGCAAAGCTGATGTTCAGGTTGTGCGGAACACGATGCGCCATATCCCCGTTGATGAACACTTGGTCAATGTCCGACAGCCCTTTCAGCAGACGATCGCGCAAGGCACCAACGCGCTTGTTTTCCACCGCCATCTCTTCACGGGCGAGGCGAAAAGATTCGCCCATGCCGACGATCTGGTGCGTGGCCAGCGTGCCGGAGCGGAAACCGCGTTCGTGACCCCCGCCATGCGTCTGCGCTTCCAGGCGAACACGCGGCTTGCGGCGGATGTAGAGCGCACCGATACCTTTCGGACCATAGGTCTTATGCGCACTAAAGCTCATCAGATCGACTTTGAGCGTGTTGAGGTCGATCGCGACCTTGCCGGTCGCCTGTGCCGCATCGACATGGAAAATGATGCCCTTCTCACGGCAGATTTCGCCGATTTCGGCAATCGGCTGAACGACGCCGATTTCGTTATTCACGAACATCACTGACGCGAGAATGGTATTGGGACGCAACGCGGCCTTGAACACGTCGAGATCAAGCAGGCCATTCTCCTGCACATCCAGATAGGTCACTTCGAAACCCTGACGCTCGAGTTCGCGACAGGTATCGAGCACGGCCTTGTGCTCGGTCTTCACGGTAATCAGGTGTTTGCCCTTGCCCGAATAGAAGTTTGCTGCGCCCTTGAGGGCGAGGTTATTCGACTCGGTGGCACCGGAAGTCCAGACGATTTCCTTGGGGTCAGCATTAACCAGTTTGGCCACTTCTTCGCGCGCTTCTTCGACCGCTGCTTCCGATTCCCAGCCAAAGGCGTGCGAACGTGATGCCGCATTGCCAAATTTTTCGACTAGGTAGGGAATCATTTTCTCCGCTACACGCGGATCAACGGGCGTGGTTGCCGAATAATCCAGATAGATCGGCAGTTTCAGCATTTAACGTGCTCCATTCTTTCAGTTAAACCGCTATTGCGGTCAGCCGCTGCAATTTCAATACCGTCGTTTGCAGGGTGATTAAAAAATCTTCAATTTGTTCTGCCGTATTGGCCGCACCCAGGCTGATGCGCACCGCCCCGCGCGCCAGCTCTGGCACCACGCCCATGGCCCTTAGTACATGCGAAGGCTCTGGATTGGCACTTGAACACGCGGCACCGCTGGCTACCGCGTAGCCCGCCCGATCAAGCTGCCCAACCAGCGTTTCACCGTCAACATTCGGCACGGCAAAGTACACCGTATTCGGCAAGCGCTCGACACCCACACCAAAAAGTGTGGCGCCCATGCCGGACAAACCCAGTTCCAGTCGACCGCACAACGCGGCTAGTCGCGGCGAGGCTTCGACCATGCGTTGCACCGCCAGTTCGCAAGCAACGCCAAAACCAACAATTGCCGCCACGTTCTCCGTACCTGAACGCAATCCGCGTTCGTGACCACCGCCCGCGATCAGCGGTTCAATTTCCACACGTTTATCGAGCACCAGGGCGGCGGCACCCTTCGGTCCACCGATTTTGTGTGCCGAGAACGTCAAGGCATGTACACCGGCCGCGTTCAAGCGCCTGAAATCGACCACACGCTTGCCGACCGCCTGTACCGCATCGGTGTGAAACCACGCGCCAATCGCGCTGGCTCGCGTTGCAAGCCCGGCGATGTCCTGCACGACACCGGTCTCATTGTTGGCGAGCATGACCGAGATCAGCTTCGGCTTCTCGAGCACAACGGCTTCGTAATATCCGGTATCGATTCGCCCGCAGGCATCAACCGCGAGTTTTTTAAGCAACCAACCACGTTTGGTCAGTTGTTCCGCCGGCTTGATCACGCAGGGGTGTTCGATCGTGCTCACGGCCAGCAGACCGGGCTTCATGCACGCTGCCGCCCCTTTGATAAACAGGTTGTTTGCTTCCGACCCACCACTGGTGAACACGACTTCCGTGGAATGTGCGCCAACAGCCGCAGCTACCTTGCCACGCGCCTCGTCAATCGCTCGC
>JANNNT010000211.1:0-1879 GCA_031398685.1 Rhodocyclaceae bacterium
GAATGAACTGGTACGGATGTAGCAAGCGGTCTACCCAAATCGAAAACAAACGGCCGCTGTCAGCTCAACAGCGGCCGTTTGTTTTCGACGGATGGCAATCCGCCTGCATCAGCCAGGCTGGCGAGTCAGAACCGACACCCGCTAGCAATTTTCCCGAATGTAAATGCCGATAGGCGTTGTCGTATTGGGCGCACTCTCGGCGCTTCGCCCGAAATGCTGAGCCAGGAGTTGCACAGCCGTCATCGCTTCGAGTTCCGGGTTCTGATCGATAATGGCGTCGATCACACCTTCGAGCAGCAGCGCTTTGCGCTCGGGGGTCAGTTCATGCGTGATGAGTACGGTTTTATCGGTCCGCTTGAAATGCCGCAACGCTTCGACAATGCCGGGATCGCCGGCGGACAGATTGTAGATACCCGCAAGCTCGGGAGAACGGCTCAGGATTTCCGCCACCAGTTCACCCGCTTTCTCGGGTTGCTCACGGGTTTCCAGCACCGTCAGTAGCCGACAATGGGGATGCCGTTCGGCCAGCACCGCGCGGAATCCCATCTCGCGCTCGCCTTGCCCGATGAAGCTCTGCAGCCCGGAGACCACGACGATATCTCCCCCCTTCAGCCCCACGAAACGCCCCATCAATTCTCCGGCCGTACGGCCGGCCGTACGGTTGTCGAGCCCGACATAGGCCAGCCGGCCACTGTGTGGAAGATCGGAGACCATGGTGACGACCGGCATCTGCTTGGACACCTCCTGCAATGCCGTCGTGATCAGTTGATGGTCCGGCAGGATGACGATCAGCGCATCCTGCGAACTCGCAATTCTGCGCAACATGTCTGCTGTCTCCTTCGGTGCCAGCACATCGAAGTAATAGAGCGTGGCCTGGATGCTGGCGCCGAAGAACATGGCATTGGCTTTGGCGAACGCCAGCCGGAGTACCTCATAGAAGGGATTGGCCGGCTTCTGCATCACCACGCCGATGCGCAGGATCCGCGTGGGCCTGCGCTCCAGGTCACGATCGACCTGAAGATTTCTTGCCCACTCCAGAACCCGGCCTTCCTTCTCGGGACTGACACCACCGCGACGATTCAGCACGCGATCCACGGTGGCCGTGCTGACGCCGGCAGCGGCCGCAATATCGGCAAGGATGGTTTTTTTCTGCATGACGTGCTCCAGCGTTGTTTGATTTAAAACAATCAAATTAGTGTTTGTATTGATGCTATTCAGAGTATATCTTGATTGCGTTCAATCAGCCTCTGGAGACATGAATGAAACAGGAAAACCCTGCCCCGAACGGGCGCGCATTTCGCATTGCGATCAGCCCGTTATCGTGGACCAATGATGTCCTTGAAGATCTGGGTGGAGAAACCACGTTGGAGCAGTGTCTGGAAGAGTCCGCCAAAGCGGGCTATGACGGCGTCGAGCTGGGGCGGAAATTCCCGCGCGAGCCCGACGTGCTGGGCCCAATTCTGGAGCGTTATCGGTTGAGTCTGGCCTCGGGCTGGTACTCCGGTTTTCTGGCCGAGCGTGATGTCGCCAGCGAACTCAAGGAGGTCGAGTCGCACGCGCATCTGCTTCGGGCGCTGGGTTCGCGAGTCATGGTCTACGGCGAATGCGGGGCCATGGCCCCCGGCGCGGCGCTGGACGTGCCGATTTCCACACGGCGGATCCTGAGCGCCGACGAGATGTCCGCCTATGCGCAGCGTCTGACGGAATTTTCGGCGCAACTGGAAGGAGCGTACGAACTCAAGCTCGCCTACCACCACCACCTGATGATGGTCGCCGAAACCTTTGACGAAATCTCCACGCTCTTCGATCACACCGGGCCGTCGGTTGGGTTGTTGCTGGATACCGGCCACACGGTCGCCGGCCGCTTCGACTACCGGCA
>JANNNT010000220.1:0-5897 GCA_031398685.1 Rhodocyclaceae bacterium
CCGATGATGCCCCAGGCCAGATCGCCGGAGGCCAATACGGCATCGGTGAACATCGCCTGGTGGGCGCGATGGAAGGCACCAATGCCCAGATGCACAATCGACCCCACCACCTGGCTCCGGTCATAGGCTGGCCGCGCCACCGTGGCCGGTAATCGGGACAACGTATTTTCGCTTAGACGCATAGCCAGACTCTCCAATTATTCATCAAGACAATTTGTGCTTACTTCACCTTGGATACTTGTATCCTAGCATCCAATAAAAGAAATGCAAATGCTTTCCTTAGGATAGAATTGAAGGATGGAAATGGAAACCTTCAACACCTTCTCGAACACAAGTTTTCGCCCCAGAGAATCACTTTCGATGGGAGCACAGCTGCACCGCCTTTTGCGTACAGCGATCATCGAGTGCGACCTTGTACCGGGACAAGCCATTTCCGAAATTGAAATGAGCAAGCGCTTTTCCATCAGTCGGCAACCGGTAAGGGAAGCCTTCATCAAGCTCGGGGAAGAAAGATTGATTGAAGTACTCCCTCAGCGTGGCACTTACGTGCGCAAGATTTCGGTCAGGGAAGTGCTGGACGCCCGACACTTGCGCGAGATCATCGAAATATCGATCGTGCGTGAAG
This sequence comes from Rhodocyclaceae bacterium, assembly GCA_031398685.1. Lineage (GTDB taxonomy): Bacteria > Pseudomonadota > Gammaproteobacteria > Burkholderiales > Rhodocyclaceae > Propionivibrio. The sequence continues at coordinate 626 of JANNNT010000220.1, forward strand.
TGACCCTCAAGCACGACGATGTGCTGATAGGAAACCTTCGACAGCTCATCACGCGGCAACAAAATGTCAACCTTGGAGATAGTCGGGCATTCCTGGCGCTGGACGAAGAGTTTCACCGCTCGCTCGCGCTTCATGCTGGACGAGAGTACGCCTGGCGAATCGCCGAAGGCATCAAGGCGCAGATGAACCGTGTCCGGTTTCTGTCTTTTGACGCCGCCACGCCAATGCCGCAGTTGATTGCCGAGCACACTGAAATCGTTAATTGCATCGAGTCAGGAGATCCGGATCTGGCCGAGCAGAAAATGGAAAGCCACCTGCGGAAATTGATTACGTCGTTGCCTATCGTTGCTGAACGCTACCCCGAGTATTTTGTAGACGACTGAAAAACGGCGCATGAACACCGGCTCTCCCGGCGTCCAGGGTTGGCGTCAAAGCATCAAACCAGCGACGAGCTGCATACCATAAAGGCATGACGCTCACGTTTAATAGTATTGGAAGGGATTGCTCGCTCTAAAGATAATTCTCATTTTGATGTCGCCCATTGGTCACCGTCACGGGCAAGGGCACGGAAAACCCGACTTCTGCGCTCGATTTCGCCGTGATTGATTCCGCCATCGGCATCGCAGCACCAGCAGAGTTGACGTCTTTTTTCAAACGTAAGTTGGCGGACTTGTTAATGGAGTAAGGCTATGGGCTTGATATTATCCATTGATGTGGGAACAACCAATATTAAAGCCGCGCTTGTTGATGAACGCGGACAACTGGTTGGCGAAGCAAAAAGCATCAAGATGCAAATCGAAAGCGATGCGACCGGTCGCGCCGAACATGATCCACTGAAACTAAGTGCCGCATTACTCGAAGTCTGCAGGCTGGCAATAGGAAATCGAGGCCGCGACGTCGACGGATTTTCACTCACGTCCTACCAGTTTGGTCTGGTTCTGGCGGACAAGGATCACCATCCGCTGACCGGTATTTCGACACTTGTCGATACCACGGCTCAAGCACATCATTCCCGATTTCTGGAAGCGATCGGTGATGTCGATCAGATGTACTTGAGCACGGGCTGCCCGCCCATTTTTCAGTACCCGGTCAATAGACTGCATCACATTGCATCGCAAAACCCCGAGATCAGGAACAAGACGGCTTATGTCCTGGATTCCAAATCGTTCCTGATGCATATTTTGACCGGGGAGTATCGGACTGACTTCAGTACGGCGAATTCCATGGGGTGTCTGGATATTACCGGCACCTGGGATGCAGAAATCATTGAGGCGACGGGATTCGGCCATGCCCTTTTTCCGAAAGTTCTGAACGGCTTCACTGACAAGGTTGAACTGAAAAGCTCGATTTGCCGTGAACTGGGAGTGAAAGACGGGACAATGATTTCTGCCGGACTATTTGATGGAGCGGCATTGGCCGCCGCATTGACCGGATTCGAACCCAAAATTGCGGTCGGAAATTTTGGCACCTCAGGAATGTTCAGGGTGCCCACGACGGCGCCTATTGAAGACCTCGCGGGTGGATTGATCCAGAGCTGCCTGTTGAAACCGGGTCTGTTTTTTACCGGTTCCGGCATCAATAACTGCACGATTGCAACCAACTTGTTATTGAAAATACTGGGGCTGGATCTGGACTATCTGAGAGGGAACGCGCTATCCCGTCCTGGCTCCAACGGAGTAATGACGTTCCCGTATTTCACGGGCGAAAGAGACCGGGCTATCGGGAATATTGGAACGGGCATGGTTTTTGGCCTTGGCGTCGCAACAACCCGGGATGACTTGGCCAGATCGTTTCTCGAAGGGGTGGCCTTTTCATTCCTGTTGCTGAAGCAAAGACTTGATCCCGAAAACCGGATCAAGGAATTTCGCCTGGGCGGCGGGGGAACGGCCAATCTTCCCTGGATGCAGATCATGGCGGACACCCTCGATTTGCCGATTCGGCTGACTCAGAACCCGGAAATGGGAATTATCGGAGCAGCCAGCCTGGCGAGATACGGAGAAGGAAGTGGGCTGCTGGAGAATTCCCGAATGATCATGCAGGGCACGAAAGTGATTGAACCGATTGCCGAAAATGTTGCAATCCATCGAGAGGTGGCCGGCCGATATTTTGCCGTCCGTGAGTCTTTGAGGGAACCACTTTTGGCACGCCGGGGATTGTCTTAGCAGCAAGCAACTGGCCAGGGATTGAATCGTATTTATTGGAGAGAGAATGATGAGCGGTAAAAAATTAATGATCGCAATTGTGAATTCGAGTTCTTTCGGAGTTTCCTATCCGGAACACCTGAAAAAGCTGGAAGAGTTTGCTGACTTAATCCGGGTGGACATTCCCAATGAGGCGAGCGCGTCTGTCTTTCACGAAAAACTTCGTGACGCCGATGGGATTATTGCCAGCGTTACGCCGGTGTATACGCGTGAGGTTCTGCTCGGGCTGCCAAGACTGCAATTGTTGGCTCGTCATGGCGTTGGTTGCGACAATGTCGACCTTGATACGTGTTCGGAACTGGGAATAGCCGTTTCCAAAGTGGGGCCTCAGGTCGAACGGGAATCCGTGGCCCAGATGGCAGTGGGACTCATGAATGCCTCGGCAAGAAAAATCGTTGAGGGCTGTTCGATCGTAAAAGCGGGCGAATGGAGCAAACGGGCCAAACTTCCTCTGGGCGTCGATTTCAATGGCGCGACCATCGGACTGGTGGGGATTGGCGCCATCGGTAAAACACTGGCCAGAATCCTGACCCTGGGCTTCCAGGCCAATGTGATTGCCTATGATCCGTACGTCAGTAGCGAAGAGATTTCCGCCCGCCATGCCACCAAGGTCGAGTTCAACGAGTTGCTCGAAAAGAGTTGCATCATTTCCCTGCATTGCCCGTTGACCAGCGAGACCTCGCGCATGTTTGGCGCAAAACAGCTTGCTGCAATGAACGACGGGACAATTCTCGTCAACACCTGTCGCGGTGAGATATTCAATCAAGCCGATCTGATCCATGCGCTTGAGTCGGGGAAAATCGGGGGGTACGCAACCGATGTGGTTGAAGGCGAACCGATCGACGGCAGTCATGTTCTGCTCGCCACCCACAATGTCATCGTCACGCCACATCTGGGCGGCTATTCCGTCGTATCCCTGCGTGGCATGGGCGAAACCATGGTCGACGACATGTGCAGGATATTTGTCGAGAACCGTTTCCCCGGGGTTGTCGCCAATGAAAAAATCAATCTGGCAAATTCCAGAATTGCGCAGTTCAGGATAGCCGGCAGACCCGCCTGAGATTCAGTCTGGTTGGCGAAACAAACGGGGCGCGGAAAATTCCGCGCCCCGTTTGTTTTCAGTAGCCTGAACGCCTACACGTTGTAGGTGCTGGAGGCGGTGGTGCCGCCCTTGCCCGTCCAGTTGGTGTGGAAGAACTCACCGCGTGGCTGATCGATACGCTCATAGGTATGCGCCCCGAAATAGTCGCGCTGCGCCTGCAGCAGGTTCGCGGGCAGAACGGCACTGCGATACTGGTCGTAGAAAGCCAGTGCGGTGCTGAATGCCGGAACCGGAATGCCTTTCATGGCGGCGGTAGCCACGATCTTGCGCCAGCCAGCCTGCGCTTTCCTGATTTCACCCACGAAATAGTCGTCAAGCAACAGGTTCGTCAGTTCGGGCGCGTTGTCAAAGGCCTCCTTGATCTTGCCGAGGAAGCGCGAACGGATGATGCAACCACCGCGCCACATCAACGCGATCCCGCCGTAATTGAGCGTCCATTTGTATTCCCTGGCGGCAGCGCGCATCAGCATGTAGCCCTGGGCGTAGCTGACAATCTTCGAGGCGTAGAGCGCGCTTTTGATGTCTTCGATGAACGCCTTTTTCTGCGCCGGGTTGGCAGCGATATCCGAAAGCGCCGGATTCGGCCCTTCCAGCGTGGCTGAAGCCTTTACCCGCTCATCCTTCAAGGCCGACACGCAGCGGGAATACACCGCTTCGGCCATGAGCGTAATCGGAATGCCGAGATCCTGGGAGTTGATGACCGTCCATTTGCCGGTGCCTTTCTGTCCGGCGGTATCGAGAATCTTGTCTACAAGCGGCGCACCATCGTCGTCTTTCTTGGCCAGAATGTCGCGCGAAATCTCGATCAGGTAACTGTCGAGATCACCTTTGTTCCATTCGGCAAAGACCTCATGCATTTCTTCCGCACCCATGCCGAGGCCGGATTTCATGATGTTGTAGGCTTCGCAGATGAGTTGCATGTCGCCGTATTCGATGCCGTTATGCACCATCTTCACGTAATGTCCGGCACCCATTTCCCCAACCCACTCGCAACACGGCGTACCGTCCTCGACTTTCGCCGAAACCGCCTGAAAAATTTCCTTCACATGCGGCCAGGCCGCGGGTGAGCCTCCGGGCATGATGCTGGGGCCGTTCCGTGCGCCCTCTTCGCCGCCGCTGACGCCGGTACCGATGTAAAGCAGACCTTTGCTTTCAACGTATTTCTGGCGGCGGTTGGTGTCGTCGAAAAGCGAGTTGCCGCCATCAATGATGATGTCGCCGGGTTCAAGGTGGGGGATCAGCTGTTCGATGAAGTCATCCACCGGCTTGCCGGCCTTGACCAGCATCATCACGCGACGGGGCGTCTTGAGCTTGGACACCATTTCCTCAATGGAGTGTGCGCCGAGGACTTTTGTCCCCTTGGCTTCATTCGCAAGGAACTGATCCACTTTTTCGGTGGAGCGGTTATAAGCGACGACGGTAAACCCGTGGTCGTCCATGTTCAAAATCAGATTCTGCCCCATTACGGCGAGTCCGATCAGTGCAATGTCAGCTTGTGGTTCCATTGGTTTTCCTTTCGATAATTGGGTATACACCCGGCAGTGATCAAACCGTGATCTGCGTCGCAGTCGCCACGGCGGGGTTGCGGGCCAGTTCAACGAACTTCTCGAGCAACTCGGTGCGGAAAGCGGCCTGCGCGGGCAAGTCTTGGCCAAAGATCTTGTCCAGCGCCAGCAGGTGGTCGACGATGCGCGAGGCGTCCGTGCTGAGCCGGGCTTGCGCCAGAATCTCGTCGCCCTGCGGGTCGTTAAGCACGCCTTCCGGGGTCCGGGCAAGCTTCACCGCATAGTGCATCCAGGCGGCAATCGCGGTGGCAATGGCCGGGGATGGCAGGCCTTTGGCGAGGCGCTCACGCAACGGGGCGAGCAGACGTTGCGGCAGTTTTTGCGAGCCATCCGAGGCTATCTGTGCGGTGCGGTGTTTGAGCGCCGGATTGCGGAAACGCTGTTTGAGGCTTTCGACATACTCG
>JANNNT010000223.1:0-6244 GCA_031398685.1 Rhodocyclaceae bacterium
GGAGATGATCCACGCCATTCCCGATTGGATGGCGCTCCCTGAATTGGGTACGCCGCAAAACCGCAACACGCTTGATAGAGCCATTCAGGCAAAGATCGCGCCAGTGCGCATGAAGGCATTGCAGGGGCTGATCTACAAAGATCTGGCTTTCACTTTTTACAACCGCGTGGAAGCAGGCAAGATCACTCTCTCCAGCAATGGCGCAACTGTCATAAGTCTGGAGGATAAAGACATCGCCCTCTGGGAACTCTACACGCGCCATCAGTTCGAAACTGATATCCAACATTATCTTATCGATGTAGAAAAAGTTCTGCTGGATACGATCGCAGAATCCGGGCTTGAACCTGGAGCAATTGATGCGGTTGTGAAAACTGGCGGGTCTTCGAATATCCCATTGTTTACTGAAATGCTGGCGCGTACCTTTGGCCCAGAGAAGGTGAAAGAATCGAATGCGTTCAGCAGTGTTGTCGCAGGGCTGGCGATCAAAGCTTTCAATCACGCACCGTTGGTCGAGTAGGACGAGTGCTCGTCTCGCACGTATCGAGACCAACAGGTAACAAAACTATTTTGCTTAGTGGTGGTTTCGATACGCTCTTCGCTATCGCTCAGGACTACTCAACCACCGAGATAATATTTATATGCTCGAAAAGCCTGACATTCCTGAAGAACTTATCATTTCCCGTTTGCAGGAAGAATATGAACTGCACGTCGCGCAGTTGGATTTCCTCCCCCTGGGCGCAGATCTGGTGGCAGCCGTCTATCGTGTTGTCACGGACGATGGAATTGCATACTTTCTGAAGTTGAGAAAAGGCCTTGACGAAATCTCCGTAACTGTTCCGCTTTTTCTCAAGTCTCAGGGCATTGAGGGGATTATTGTTCCATTAGAAACCATGGGCATCGTGGCAATCAATCCACTCGAAACCCGTCCAGTCGAATTCGTGGCGGTGCAGCGCCGGGCTTGCCAGGTAGAGATGATTCAGATCCCGTACCAGGCGTTGTATGCCCTGATGCAAGGGGTAGTCGAGCACGTACCAGTCGAGCCCCGCGGCGCTGTCCCACTCCCGACCCTGACCGAACTCGGTACCCATGAACAGCAGCTTCTTGCCAGGATGAGTGAACTGGTAGGCGTAGAGCGTGCGCAGGTTGGCATGCTTTTGCCACTCGTCCCCGGGCATCTTGTGCAGCATGGACTGCTTGCCGTGCACCACCTCGTCGTGGGAGAAGGGCAGCATGAAGTTCTCGGTAAAGCAATAGAGCATGCTGAAGGTGAGCATGCCTTGGTGATACTGGCGATAAACAGGCTCATGCGCCATGTAGCTCAAGGTGTCGTTCATCCAGCCCATATTCCACTTGATGTCGAAACCCAGTCCGCCGACGTAGGTCGGGCGGCTGACCTGCGGCCACGAGGTGGATTCCTCGGCAATCATCAGGACGCCCGGGCACTGCTCATGGACCGCCACGTTGAGTTCACGCAGGAAATCGATAGCCGCGAGATTTTCACGCCCGCCGTACTGGTTGGGTATCCACTCGCCTTCCTCGCGCGAGTAGTCGAGATAGAGCATCGAGGCAACGGCATCCACACGCAGGCCGTCGATGTGCATGTCCTCCAGCCAGTAAATCGCGCTCGACAAGAGGAAGCTCTTTACCTCGTTGCGGCCGAAATTGAAAATCAGCGTAGACCAGTCCTTGTGCTCGCCCAGGCGCGGGTCGGCGTGCTCGTAAAGCGGTGTGCCGTCAAAGCTGGCGAGCCCGTGGGCATCCTTGGGGAAATGCGCGGGAACCCAGTCGAGTAGTACACCGATGCCATTCACGTGGCAGTGGTCGACAAAGTAGCGGAAATCGTCGGGGTCGCCGAAACGGCTGGTCGGCGCGAAGTAGCCCGTGGTCTGGTAGCCCCAAGAGGGATCGTAGGGATGCTCGGTGATCGGCATCAGTTCGATATGCGTGAAGCCCATGTCCTTGACGTAGTCCACCAGACGGTGTGCCGCCTCTCGATAATTGAGGGACTCACCTTCCTGATCGCGTTGCCAGGAGCCCAGATGAATTTCGTAGACCGACATTGGCGTATGCATCCAGTCGCTGGTGCGACGTTGTTCCATCCAGGCGCCGTCGCCCCATGCGTAACCGCCGACCGTCGGAATGATTGAACCGGTACGCGGACGCAGTTCGTGACGCTGCCCGTAGGGATCGGCCTTGAGCACCAGGTGGCCACTGTGGCGATTGCGGATCTCGTACTTGTAGATGTGGCCGGGATCGAGGTCGGGGATGAACAACTCCCACACGCCGCTACCGCCGCGCACCCGCATCTGGTGGCGTCGCCCGTCCCAATTGTTGAAGCCGCCGACCACGCTGGCGCGCTCGGCGTTTGGCGCCCAGACGGCGAACAGCACGCCGGCGATGCCGTCCACTTCATGCTCGTGGGCACCGAGGAAACTGAATGCATGCCGGTGGTTGCCCTCACCAAACAGATGCAGATCGAAATCGGCGATTTGCGGCGCAAAAGTGTAGGGGTCGTGGGCGATATGCTCGCGACGGTTCTGGTCGCGCCAGATCAGGCTGTAGTGTGTCGGCAGGGCCTGTCCGTCGCCGCGCCACTCGAAATGGTCGCTGTCCGCCAAGCGGGACAGCAGCATGCCGCCCTCGGCGATTTTCACCTCCGCGGCAAGAGGAATAAAAGCGCGGACGACGACACCGCTGCCATCCTGATGGCATCCGAGAACTGCAAAGGGATCGTGATGGCGTGCTTCACTGATGCGTTGTCGTTCCGTATACAGGTGGTTCTTTTTCATTGTCGTTCTCTCAAAATCGTTGAGGAGGGCGGATTCAAGCCTAAAAAATAACACTCATATGGCATTGGTGCAGCGGTGTCACGAGAAATACTCCGTGACCGTTTTGCAGCCGACGCATTATTCTGGACGGTGATTGACTTGATGCATGGCGAAATCGATGATTTTCGCGGAGTTGGATTCAAAGCCCAACGTCTTCGGCAAGAACTGTCGGATGAGGCCATTGATGTTTTTGTTGGCGCCGCGCACCGCCGAAAAAACTCTTAGTCCAGTTACCCCGATCCAAGTTCCTTAAGTGAGGCCGATGGACTAGTGAAGGTTGCTCTTCGCCCAATTGCAATACAAACCGTCTTGCCGTGCCTTTAAGGCAAGCGTCCGGGCAACGCCGTCTTGCAATCGTGGTTGAGATCAGGTTGAGGCGGTGGGAGGCGTGCTGATCTGTTTTGCGACGGCCCAAGGCAGTAACTCGTCAGCCCGATTGACCGGATGCTCGGCAATGCGCTCGTCACGGAGTTGCAGAAGTCGGGGTATCTCGACGCTTTCGTGCAAACGCAATTTAGTGATGTGGGCCAACTGAGCTACGAATTCACAGTGCTGCCGGCCGGGTGCAATCTGGCGGCAGCGGAATGCAACATCGCCTACCTGATCAAGCCAACCGGTGGCGTGGCCAAGGAAGAGGTGGCCAACAACGTCTTGCGTCGCCTCGGTGCCAGCGGCCCGATCAACGATGTCAGTCACGTCAATTTGGCGCGAGCCTGGGACGGTCGCCGTACGATGGCTTCCCCGGTCCCGGTGAAGAACGCCTTGTTCGTCACGCGAGTCTATCCAGCCTCGCAACTGGCAGCGGCCTTGCCGCTGGACGGCTCGCGGCCGATGACTGGCGACTGGGATCTCGGGACGAAGAAGTTGACGGGCGTGGGGACACTATCAACGGACACCTTCAGATTCTCAACCACAGTGACCGAAGGCGACCCGTGCACGAATACGCCAGGGTACAAGTCGCTGGCGATGGGGTCGAACCACTACATCCAGATCTGCAAGGGCGGCGTCTGGGTACACGCCAATGAAGATCTTACGGTGGTGGTGAACACGGTGATTCACAACCCAGCCGGTGGCGGTGGCGGTGGCGGCGGGGGTGGGAGTGGTAGCGGCGGCACTCCAGGCTGGCGCGGCCCCGATGGGCAAATGTATCCGTCGCCGACTTCCAAAGTTGGCGTCGATACACCTTGCACTGGTTCCTGCACCAGAAACGAAGGGGACACAGATGAGGCCGGTGGCCCCTCTGATACTACAAGCGAAGACGGCGGCGCCTGCTCTGGATCTTGCAATGCGGGTGGCGGCCCGAGCGGCGCGCCACCGGGTACGGGCTATGGCAACGGCAGTGAAGGTCCAGGAAGTGGTGGCGTCGGTGGCGGCGGGCAGACTGGCGAGAGTGGTGGCAGTGGCAGTGGCAGTGGCAGTGGCGACTAATAAAAAAGAAAGGCAGGATGAAGCGCCCTACGGCGCTTCATCCCTCTTCACTTCGTCAACTTGCAGACGGCTGTAGTTTTGCCAATCGCCGCTAGATTCATAACAACATAGTTTGCTACTGCAGAATTATCTGGATTGATTTCAAGCGAGAGACAATAACTTTTTTCAGCAGCAGATTTGTCGTTGTGAATACGGCGCTGGATTAAGCCACGGTAATTGGCTGCATCTTGCAGTTGTGCAAGGGCAACTTTACTAAAACCCGTTCTGCCCGCTTTCTCCCAGAGTTCAAGCGCCGCGTCCGTATATCTATCGGCCATGCGTGCGTCATCAGCCCAATCCTGCCCCGCTGCATGCTTGTTTAAGGCGCTAGTAGCATAGTAACCGCCACCGATTAAGGCCGTTGCTCCCAAATAGTTTTGCTCGGCAGAAAGCTTAAGCCAGGGAAGCGCTTTTTCAGGATTACTAACCCTGTCTTCGGTGCAGCCAAAAAACAGGTTCTTACCCACATTGTATTGCTCGTATTTATCGCCCTGCTTCGCCCTCTTCATACGGTCCGGCGCGTCTTGTACGCACTGCGCCGCTTCAGCGGCAGATACCTGCGGGGGTTTAAGCGTTAGCGGCGTGGCACAGCCGACCAGCACTGCAACTACGATAACGCTCACGGTCTTTTTCATTTTACTCATCGCTCTTCCTGTAAATATCTAGTGTTTCTGGTTGGTAAGTTTCTAGGGAATGCCTTGGACTATGCTCACAGTTTACGCCTGCCCCTCGGAATTAAAAGGGGCTAAATTCGTGGATTCCGATGTTTTTCTCCATGGACAGGGTGCTTAGGCAATGCCTTTAAGCCTCTCTGAAACCACGGCCGGATTCAAGCGGTAGGACGCCTTCCCGGCAGCGGCATTCCACGCCGACACGGCACTGGCCAGCGAGAGCCGTTGCTTCTCGAGTGCGCTCATGCGTTCGGGCAAGCCTTCAAGTTCAAACGCCTTCCAGCTGCACGTTCTGGAAAACAGCAAGCGCATCAAACCGCCGTCCTTGTTTGTTGCTTCACACAGGATTTGGGACATAGTGAGTATTCAGGCCGGAACCAGCCCCTCCGTCTTCGTACCTTCGATAAACTGCCGCAAAACATCCAGACCAATACCTGTGGATAGGACAGCAGGAGTTTCGACCGGCGGCAGGATTTCGCTGCCCGCAGTCCCGGTGTCCTGCATGCCACCCGCTTCAGAAGTACCCTGCGAGCCAATCAACAAATCCTCCATTTCCAGCATTTCCTCGACCGTGTCCTCGAACGGGCCGTTGGCCATCCCTTTCTCCACAGACGCCTCAAACGCTTCCTGATTCAGTCCTGCCGCAGCAAGAGCCTCTGCCCGCGCCTTGGAGATCTGTGCGCCTTCCATGACCGAGCAGGCGAGAACCAGATCAACATAGTAGAACGGCGTGTTGTACGAAATCGGTGTTGATTTCTTCCTGAGTTTCAGAACGAACGGCAAGCCGAGCAAATTATTGTTGAACAATGCGGCGGCCATTTCCAACTTCTGGCGAATGGTTTTAGCGCTGTTATACCCCCGAGTTCGCAAGATGAACGAGGAAAACGCATCGGTGCGACAGTCTTCGGCCTCCGCATCGATCACAACGCGGAGGCTCCTGCGGCTACCTCGGGTGCAATGAATGGAATATCTTCGATGCGTGTATATACCGGCAGGCCAAGTTCCCGAGCCCGTGCCACATCAAGGTCGGCGCCGGCTGATGCGCCGGGAATGCGGAGCACTGCGTCACATCGACTGAGCACGCGGTGGGCCACGGGATACTGATAGGCCTTGAAAACATCATCGCCGGGAGCCACGCCGCCGGCCGCGCGGATGATGGGCAAGGCAAACCATTCGCCGACCACGGCAAGATGCCCGCGTTGATAAACAGGCAATGCCCAAGCCTCCAGCGCAGCCAGGTTGGCGGAGATAAGTGCCGGGTCACCGTGGGTGCCGGAC
>JANNNT010000227.1:0-2750 GCA_031398685.1 Rhodocyclaceae bacterium
AACACCAGGCCGATCGCCTGCTAAACGTCAAAGACCCTCAATAATGACTGCCATGACCGGTTTCATCCTCGCCGCGGCGCTGCTTGTTCTCGTCATCCTCGCCATTTTGCTGCCGCCTTTGCTGCGTGCGCCCAGAACTTCACCCGCCATCAATCGGCGTGAAGCCAATCTGGAAATATTTCGCGACCAGTTGAGCGAGCTTGAACGTGACCGTAGTGAGGGCTCACTTGCCGAAGCCGATTTCGAACAGGCCAAAAGTGAATTGCAACGTCGGCTGCTCGACGAAGTCCAGCCCGAAACCGTTTTATCGCGCGCAAGGGGCGGGCGAAAGACGGCGCTGGTCCTGCTCGTTACCATCCCGCTTGTCGCCATCGCCGGCTACGCCCTGCTTGGCAACCCGCAGGCGATGGACAAGATGCACACGCAGGCCCGCATGAATCCCCAGGAGATCGAGGGCATGCTCGGAAATCTGGTCGAGAAGCTCAAGAAAAATCCGGAGGACGGCAAAGGCTGGATCATGCTCGCCCGATCGTACAAGGCGCTTGGACGGTATGCCGAATCTGCCGAGGCGTACAGCCATGGCGGCGCGCTGCTCGATGCCGAGCCCTCGCTGCTGTCCGACTATGCCGAGGTGCTTGGCCAATTGAATGGCGGTCGTCTCGATGGCAAACCGGGTGAGCTGATCGCCCGCGCGCTCAAGATCGATCCCAACGAACCGCAAGCCCTTTTCCTGGCCGGTGCAGCCGCCACCGATCGCCGTGATTTTCCCGCCGTTGCCGAGTATTGGGGGCGCCTCTTGCTGCAACTCGCACCCGACTCGGAAGAGGCCAAATCGGTGGAGGCGGCGGTCAACAAGGCGCGCGAGATCGTCGCCCAGGGCGGTGGCAAAGCGGGCAATACGGCTTCCGCAGGGACCGAGGCCATCAAGGCAGAAACCATCAGCGGCGAAGTTACGCTTAGCGGCAAGATCGCTTCCCAGGCCAAGCCGGACGATCTGCTCTTCATCTTTGCCCGGCCTGATGAAGGCCCGCGTATGCCGCTGGCAGTGATGCGCATACAGGTTGCCGATCTGCCGCTGAACTTCCGGTTTGACGATTCGATGGCCCTGCCGGGTGGGAAGAAGATCTCCGATTTCAGGACCGTCACGATTGAGGCGCGCGTAGCCAAGGCCGGCAAGGCGCAGAGTTCGAGCGGCGACCTCTTCGGCAGTGTCAAGAGCGTCAAGCTCGGCAGCAAAAACATCAAAGTGGTGATTGATCAGGTTCAGCCCTGATAAAAAACAGCGCAGCAGTGCTTAGCGCAAACACTATGGCAATCGCTCTTGGTCTTTCGTTGTTTCGTCGCGATCGAAGGGCGCTGCGCTGCGCGGCCGTCCACCCCAAACCTGATTGCATTTATTCCACAGTTCTCTTGACAGCTTTAGAGGTGAGCGCCAGTATCTGCACCGGCGTCATAAAGAATTAATAACAGGGAATCACACTGCTAGTTTGACTTGTGTTTGTTTATCGGCCGTGGCTCGTCAAGCCACCGGAATTACCCTCAATCATCGCATTCACTTCAGGAGATCACATGAAAATGAAACTTGCTGCCGTTGCCCTCGCGGCGTTCTTTTCCCTGCCTGCACAAGCACAGACCGAAATCCAGTGGTGGCATTCGATGACCTCGGTTAACGGCGAATGGGTCAACGACCTGGCCAACGAGTTCAACGCCAGCCAGGCCAAGTACAAGATCGTGCCTACCTTCAAGGGGGTTTACGACGAATCGATGACCGCCGCCATTGCGGCGTTCCGTGCAGGTAACGCGCCGCATATCCTGCAAGTGTTCGAGGTCGGGACGGCGACCATGATGGCCAGTCACAAAGCCATCGTTCCGGTCGGGCAGATGATGAAGGATGCCGGGCAAAAGTTTGATCCCTCTGCCTACATTCCGGCAGTGGCCGGCTACTACACGGCCTCCAACGGCCAGATGCTGAGCTTCCCGTTCAACAGTTCCACCACTGTTTTCTACTACAACAAGGATGCCTTCAAAGCGGCCGGAATGGACCCCGAAGCCCCGCCCACGACGTGGATCGAGGTCGCGCAGGCCGCGGCAAAACTTAAAGCCGCCGGCCACAAGTGCCCGCTGACCATTGCCTGGCAGAGCTGGACGCAGCTTGAAAGCTTCTCGGCCTGGCATAACGTTGAATTTGCGACAAAAAACAATGGTTTTACCGGCCTGGACGCGCGCATGAAAGTCAATACGCCATTGCATGTGCGGCACATCGAAAATCTTTCCAACATGGCCAAGCAGGGTCTGTTTGTCTACAAAGGCCGTACCAACGTGCCTGAGCCCACCTTTGTTTCCGGCGAGTGCGCGATGATCACCACGTCGTCAGGCTTTTATGGCAACGTCAAAAAGAATGCCAAATTCTCTTTCGGCCTGTCGACGCTGCCCTACTATCCGGACGTTCCCGGAGCTCCGCAGAATACGGTCATTGGTGGTGCCAGCCTGTGGGTCATGGCCGGCAAGAAACCCGAGGAATACAAGGGCATCGCCGAGTTCTTCAACTTCATTTCCAAACCTGAGGTGCAATCCGCCAGCCACAAGCGCACGGGGTATTTGCCGATCACCACGGCGGCCTTTGCACTTACCGAGAAATCCGGTTTCTATAAGGAAAACCCAGGTACCGACGTCGCCCCCAACCAGATGATCCGCAAGACCACCGACAAGTCGCGTGGTATTCGTCTGGGTAACTACGTGCAGATTCGTAC
>JANNNT010000242.1:0-16650 GCA_031398685.1 Rhodocyclaceae bacterium
CCCGCTTCCAGGCGCGCGCCGGCGATTTCGATGCGGCGGCAGCGACCTATGGCGATTTCGACCGGCTTTTGCCCAACCACCCGGTCGTGCGCGACGGAATGGTGTGCCCGGCCGATTTGATGCTGCTCGACGAGCCGACGAATCACCTTGACCTCGACGCGCTGGTCTGGCTCGAAGCCTGGCTCAAGCGCTACGAGGGAACCATGGTCGTCATCAGCCACGACCGCGAGTTCCTCGACTCCGTCACCAACGTCACGCTGCATATCGACGGCGGCAAGCTCACGCGCTACGGCGGCAACTACAGCACCTTTGAAGACATGCGCGCGATGCAGATGGAGTTGCAGCAGAATTCCTACGTCAAGCAGCAGGACAAGATTGCGCACCTGCAAAAGTTCATCCTGCGCTTCAAGGCCAAGGCCAGCAAAGCCAAACAGGCGCAAAGCCGGGTCAAGGCGCTCGACCGCATGGAGCGCCTGGCGCCGGTACTGGCCAGTGCCGATTTCACCTTCGAATTCAAGGAACCGGCCAACCTGCCCAACCCGATGCTGGCCATGGAAGACGCCTGCTTCGGCTACCCGCCGTTGGACGATGCTCCGGACGGCACGCCGCCGACGGTAATCGTGCGCAACGTGAGCAAATCGGTGATGGCCGGCCAGCGTATCGGCATCCTCGGTGCCAACGGCCAGGGTAAATCAACGCTGGTGAAAACGGTCGCCCGTGTGCTGGCCCCGACCAGCGGCATCGTCACCGAAGGCAAGGGCCTGAACATCGGCTACTTCGCGCAGCAGGAACTCGACGTGCTGCGGCCACTCGACAACCCGCTCGAACACATGGTGCGCATGGCCAAGGAAGGCTTGCCGGCCGGGCAAAGCGGCCGCGAGCAGGATTTGCGTACCTTCCTCGGCACCTTCAATTTTGGCGGCGACATGGTTAAACAAGCGGTCGGCACCATGAGCGGCGGCGAGAAGGCGCGCCTGGTGCTGTGCATGATCGTCTGGCAACGCCCGAACCTGCTGCTGCTCGACGAACCGACCAACCACCTCGACCTCGCCACGCGCGAAGCGCTCTCGATGGCGCTCAACGAGTTCGAAGGTACGGTGATGCTGGTCAGCCATGACCGTTCGCTGCTGCGTTCGGTGTGCGACGAATTCTGGCTGGTCTCGCGCGGCGGGGTCGAACCGTTTGACGGCGACCTCGACGACTACCAGCGCTACCTGCTCGACGAAGCCAAGCGCTCGCGCGAGGAGTTGAAGGCCTCGCTGAAAGATGCAAGAGACGTGGTCACTCAAGCGCCGCCCCCGGTGATCGAGAATAAGAAGATCACGGCTCAACTTAAAACCCTGAAGCGCGATCAGGGCAAGCTCGAACAGGCCATGCTCGAACTGCAGACGCGAAAGCACGGGCTCGAAGCGCGTTTGTCCTCACCTTTGCCGACGCAGGAAATTGGCGAACTCGGGCTGGAGCTGAAGAAGATCGACGAGGAACTGGCCGTCCACGAAGAAAAATGGCTGGCGATTTCAGAGCAGATCGAGGTCGAAACGCGGTAATCCTTGTACGTAGCCGTCCCGGATGGTTGTTGGTGACCGCCGGCTGCGTTGCGAAATCCGGTTCAGGCCTGTGTCTAGATTTGTAGCGCCAGATCCCACGGTGCGGATTCGCCGGCAAAGCGCGCCGCAAGAAAATCCACCAGCAGGCGCAAGGCCAGCGGTTGATGCAGACGCGAGAGATAGATGGCGTGGATGCCCAGGACGTCCGGTTCGTGATCCGGCAGCAGGTGCACCAGGCGCCCAGCGCGCAGGTCGTCACCCAGATAGTAGGTCGGCAGCATGCCGACGCCCGCACCAGACAGTACCGCCCGCCGCAGCACGGCCGTTTCGTTGGTGTGGAAGCTCCAGTTGACGGGCACGATGAGCGTCTCGCCGTCCCGCGTGAAGCGGTACTGCTTGCCGATGCCGAAGTCGTGCGCGATGCAGCGATGCTGGCGCAAGTCCTCGGTCGTGCGCGGCACACCGTGCCGTTCCAGATAGTCGGGTGAAGCGCACAGCATCGAGCGACAACGCGCCAGCGCCCGCGTAATCATCGTCGGGTCCAGAGTGTTCGTGAGGCGTACCGCCAGATCGACACGCTCCGCGACCAGATCGGCCGCCTTGTCACCTACCGACAGCACGATTTCCACCTGCTCATACTGGTCTTGAAAGTCAACGAGGGCAGCCGTGAGCTGAGCATCGGCAAAGGAACCGGAGGTGGTCACGCGCAAAATCCCGGCAGGTTCTCGACTGCGTTCCGCGGCGATGTGCTGGACGTCCTCGGCGATTTCAAGCAGTTGCCGACAGGAGGGGATTGCCGCAAGTCCGGCGTCGGTCAGGCTGACTTTCCGGGTCGTCCGATGCAGTAGCCGAGCGCCAAACCACGTCTCTACGGCAGCGAGATAGCGACTCACCATTGCTGCGGACATCTCCAGACCTTCGGCGGCCTGAGTCAGGCTGCTTCGATCCGCAACTTCCACAAATACACGCACGGCGGTCAAACGATCCATTTCATCGATCCATGCAATAAACAATTAACCAATACGGACTTTATCAACTACAGCGAAGAACTTAAAGTTCTTTTCGCAGCACGCACACACACCCAATTAAGGAGATCACCATGTTCCAATCCAGCAAAATCGCCCGTTTCATTTTCCCGGCCCTGACCCTGGGCATCGTTGCTTCCACGGGCGCAGCCGCACAAACGCCAGCCCCGCTGACGGTCAAGGTTTACAACGCCGACGGCAACAGCTTCCACGTTAATGCGGTCGTGGTCAGCGGCAAGACCGAAGCCCTCGTGATCGACAGCGGTTTCACCCGCGCCGACGCACTGCGCGTGGCGGCCAACGTGCTCGATAGCGGCAAGACACTCAAGACCATCTTCATCAGCAATGCCGACCCCGATTTCTACTTTGGCGCCGAAGTGCTGAAGCGCTATTTCCCGCAAGCCCAGGTGCTGACTACGCCGGCCGTGCGCGAGAAGATCGAAGCCAAACTGGCTGGCAAGGTGGCGTTCTGGGCACCGAAGATAGGTGTCAATGCACCGCAAAAGCCGATCGTGCCGGAGCTGCTGCAGGGCACCACCCTGAGTGTCGATGGCGAGACCATCGAGGTGCGCGGCACCACCGGTGAACTGGCCCATCGCCCCTACGTGTGGATTCCGTCGATCAAGACCGTCGCCGGCAACATCGCCATCTTCGGCAACCTGCATGTATGGACGGCCGACACCCAGAAAGCCAGCGAACGCAAGGCCTGGTTCGCCCAGCTCGATGAGATCGAAGCGCTCCAGCCCGCCACCGTCGTGCCTGGCCACATGGCCGACGGCACGGTACTGGACGCCAGCGCCATTCGCCACACCCGTGACTACCTGCAGCGTTTCGACCTGGAAGCGGCCAAGGCCAAGACCGGCGCCGAGCTGATCGAAGCCATGAAGAAGGCCTACCCGCAAGCCGGCCTGGGCATCGCGCTCGACATCGGCGCCAAGGTTAACAAGGGTGAAATGCAGTGGTAATCCGCTGAGCTCTCTACCGCACCGTCCGCTGTGGGATGCGCGAGAGAGCCTTCCCATTCCTGCACCCAAAAGTTTTGATCGGCCCCCAACCATGACTACGACGACGCTCCATTACATCTACGACCCGCTGTGCGGCTGGTGTTACGGCGCTGCCCCGCTCGTAAAGACGGCTCGTGAAGTCCTCAACGTGCGCCTACACGCTGGCGGCATGATGACTGGCGCACGCCGCCAGGCCGTGACGCCGCAGCTGCGCGATTTTGTCAAGCCACATGACGCGCAGATCGCGCAAGTGAGTGGACAGCATTTCGGCCAGGGCTATCTCGATGTCCTGTTGCGCGACACGAATGCCGTGTTCGATTCCGAGCCGCCCACGGCCGCCATGCTGGCCGCCGAAGCCATCGCCGGCCGTGGGCTGGACATGCTCGCCCAGCTGCAACTTGCGCACTATGTCGAGGGGCGTCGCATTGCCGAGCGCGCTGTCCTGATTGACGTCGCTGCGGCGCTCGGCCTCGCCCCTGCCACCTTCGCTGAAGCGCTGGATCGCCAGTCTGGTGGGGCGGTTCAGGCCCATATCAACGAAACTCGGGCGTTCATGGCCCAGGTCGGCGCGCAGAGTTTCCCGACCTTTGTGCTCGAAACCAAGGAAGGCTTGCAGATCCTGGACTTCGCGGGCTACCTGGGTAATCCGCAAGATTTTCAGGACTGGCTGCGCAGTCAGACAAGCTCACCTGCGACTTCCCACGCAGCCGAAGCGTTCAGTTGCGACGCCAATGGCTGTGCCATCTGAATCCGGAGACTCACATGAAAACCAATCTGCAGATCGTTGCCGGCCAGCCGTTGCAGCCCACGCTGACTTTGGCCGGGTTGCCGCCTTCGCCCCGGTTCGTTTGCCAACAATGCATTGCGCGGAACCGGCTATCCGAAGTCTGAAGTAGCCAACCCCAGTATACGAATAGCCAAGATTCCGGATTAAACCTGACGAATTTGCTCGAACGCCGATTCCAACTGGTCGAGATACCCGCCGGGGGCGTGATACGCCCTGACCAGATCCGGCTCTGGCTGAACGACCGTCTTGCCGGTGAAGATGGCCTGACGCAGCTTTTCAGCCAGCGTGTCGCGCTCGACTTCGGGAACCAGCGCCACGGCCGCGGCGACTGCCGCGCCCAGTGCCGCACCGGCCTGTCCGGCCTGAATCGCCGGACGGTTCCAGATCGCCGCAATGCGCCGCATGATGCCCGGGCTGGTCGACGGTCCGCCGCAGACACTGATCGCCTCTTGTGCAGAACTCGCCGCCGCCCCGGCGATCTTCATCCCGTAGCGGTAGACCAGCCCCAGCGAACTATCGACGACGGCGGCAAAGTCGCTGGCAAAGTCGGCCGGGCCCTTGTCCAGGCGTACGGGTTCCGGATTGGAGGCAACGACCGGGAAGGATTCGGTATCCGGGTGCCAGAAACGCATCAGGCTACCCGGTGCCATAGTGGCCAACGAAGCGTCGCAGGCGGCGTAATCCTTGGCGCCCAGGCCGTGGCGCACGCGCAGTTGATCCCAGGCCAGCGCGCCGTTGGTGCGGCAGCCGAAATTGAAGGGGCGGCCGAGGCCGTCATACATGGCGTTGGCCGTTCCGGCGGCATCGACGCCACCGTCCGGGCTGGAAATCATGTACACGAAACTGGTGCCCAGACTCAGCAAGTCGCCGCTGGCCAGCACCTTCGATTGTGGATTGTCGCCCGAGCCGGCGATGATCTTGCAGTCGGCGGACAGACCGTACTTGACCTGGAAGTACGCGGCAACGCTGCCGCAAACGGCCAAAGGATGAGCAATGGGAGGCAGCTTTGCGGCCAGGGCGGCGGCTCCGCCGGGCAGGTCGCCAGCCACGGCATTCATCACCACATCGTCCCAGGCGCGGGCCTTGTAGTTCATCAGGCCGGTGCCGCAGGCATTGCCGAAATCGATTGGAATGGTGCAGTCGCCCGCCAGAATGGCCGGAATGAAGCTGGAAATTTGCAGGATGTGGCGGGTGGCGGCATACGCGGCCGGATAGCGAATCGCCAGTTTGCGGTGCACGGTGGCCGCAAAGCGTAACGGGATGTCGCTGCCGGTACGTTCAATGGTCGCCGCCTTGCCACCGGTCGCTTCGCGGATGTGCGCAGCTTCGGCGGCCGTATTGGCCGTCTTCCAGATCGGTGCGCCGCCGTAGGCAAAGCTGTCGGCGAGGGCGGTCAGCAGGTTTTCACTGGCGTTGGCGGCGTTGCGCAGACGGGCGAAGGCGGTCTTGGCCTGTTCGTTGAGGTAGACATGGCCGTGTTGCTGGCCGGAAGTGTTGATGGCCGCGATGGCCGACGTATCGAATCCGGTGGCCTTGAGGTCGCTGAACAAGGCCTCCAGCGCGGCGATGAACAGGCGCGGCGGTTGTTCGGCTTCGCCCGGCTCTCGGGGCGGGATGACCATGCTGTCATGCTCGAAACCAAATCCGAACAGGCGGGGATCGTCCCGGTAGGCCAGCGAGCGGCTCCACAGGATTTCTCCGGTGGAGCGGTGCAACAGAACAGCGCTCAGACTTTGGGTGCTGGCGTCGATTCCCAGGACGGTTTGGAGGGTAGAGGGCATGCTTCTTTCCTTGGCGTTTTTATTGAGTTGATGCTGGCTTTCCTTGCCCCGGGGCCGGTTAATCCGGCAGTTTGATCATGATCTTGATGGCGTCGCCGGGCAGGGTGGCGGCAAAATTAAAAGCTTTGATTATATCGGCGAAGTCAAAGCGATGGGTGATCAGGGGCTTGACATTGATCTGGCCGGAGGCGATGTATTTGATGGCCCGGTCATAAACATTGGCATAGCGGAAAATGGTCAGGAATTCGATTTCCTTGGTCTGTGCTTCGACGATGTCGATCGCTGCCGGTGCCTGGGGCATACCGATCAGCACCACCTTGCCGCCGGGGCAGAGGAAGCTGGTGGTGGACAGAATGGCCTGCGCATTGCCGCTGGCTTCAAAAACGATGTCGACACCCTGGGGATGATCCTGCCAGACCTTGGCCTTGAGATCGCCGGTGGCGATGTTGAAGGTGCTGATCCGCGAATCGTAGTGCTTGCCGATGAAATTGAGTTTTTCCTGTTTGCTGTCGGCGACGATGACGTGACTGCAGCCGGCGGCGATGGCGGCCAGCGCCGTGACCAGGCCGATGGTCCCAGCACCCAGCACCAGCGCGGTGTCGCCGGGAACAACACGGGCCTTCTTGGCGGAATGAACGCCGATGGCCAGCGGTTCGACCAGAGCGCCTTCTTCGAAACTGACGTTGTCAGGCAGTTTGAAGGTCAGGTTGGCCGGATGCACGATCGATTCGCGCAGACAGCCGTGAATGGGAGGCGTCGCCCAGAAACGCACGTCGGGGTCGAGGTTGTACATGCCTTGCAGGGTCTCGCGGCTGGCATAGTCGGGGATGCCCGGTTCCATGCAGACGCGGTCGCCGATCTTCAGAATCTTTACGGCACCGCCAATTTCGCTGATGGTACCGCTCGCCTCATGGCCGAGCACCATCGGTTCCTTGACCACAAAATTGCCGATATTGCCGTGCAGGCAATAGTGGACGTCGCTGCCACAGATCCCGACATTGGCAATCTTGATCCGCACATCGTTGGCCCCCAAGTCCTGGGGCAAAGGAACATCACGCAGGGACAGACTTTCTTTCTTGTCGAGAAACAGGGCTTTCATTGCAGTAATCCTTCTTGAGACGGGTAAGAATGGCGACCGGTGATTCCCGGCCGCCAGCACGGGCTTATTTCAGGTTGCCCAGATCCTTGTGCATCTTGATGAACTTGTCGGCGTTGTCCTTGGTGATCAGATCGGCCGTGATGAATTGCGGCGAGGTGATCTTTTTGCCGGTTAACAGATCGTGGCTCATCTTGAGCGAGAGTTCGGCCAGCGAGAACGCGCTTTGCAGCGAGGTCGAGGTCATTTCACCGGCCTTGATCTTCAAGCAGGCTTCGGCCGTACCATCAACACCATAGGTCAGGGGGAAAGTCTTGGCTTTCGAACCCTTGACAGCTTCCAGCGCACCGGCGGCCATGTTGTCGTTCATGGCGATGATGGCGTCGATCTTCGGGTTGGACTGGATCCAGTCTTCCATCAGCCGCATGCCTTCATCCTTGTTCCAGTTGGCGATCTGTTCACCGACGATCTTCACGTCCTTGCGCACGTCAAAGAAGTATTTCTTCCAGGCTTCGCGACGCTTGTCGGAGTGCATGTTGCCGGCCGGTCCCATCAGGACGACAACCTTGGCATCCTTGGGCACTTGCTTGACGGCCAGCTTGGCGTTGACTTCGGCCTGTTGCATCGGGTCGGCATCGACCGCGGGGACGGAGTTGTCGTTGATGCGGTTATTGACGGTGACTACCTTGACGCCGGCGGCGATGGCCTCTTTGACCGGAGCGACCTGGGCTTCGGAGTCGAGCGGTTGCAGCAGGATCAGGTCGTACTTGCTGGTGACGGCATTTTCAATGTGCGAGGCAATCAGTTCGTTCTTGCTTTGGCCATCGAAAGCCGTGACCTGGGAGTCCGGATATTTCTTGATTTCCTTGACCACGGAGTCGGCCAGCCAGGCGGCAAACGAGTCACCCTGAGCCCGGGCGATAAAGGCGATGCGATAGTTCTTACCGTTCTTCGGAGCCGTTTGACTCCAGGCGGAGGTCGTCAGCAGACAGGCACTGATCAGACACAGTGCAATTTTTCCAAACAGTTTCATGTTTGTTCCTCAAGAATTAATTGGGTTTCTTTACTAGAGAATGATCCGCAAGATTCAATGGATTCGTGTGCTCTGATTTTCTAAACCTCCTTTCCCCGCTCTTCAATGTTGCCCAGTTGGCTGGCCGTCTTCTTGTTCTTGGACATGATGTCGTAGGCGACGGCGATGACGATGATTCCTCCCTTGATGATCTGCTGCAGGTAGGACTGAATCCCCAGGAGGTTCATGATGTTGTTCAGGAAGCCCATGATGAAGGCGCCGACCAGCGTCCCCATGGCCGTGCCGACCCCGCCGGAGAAGCTGGTGCCGCCGATGATCGAGGCGGTCATGGCATCGAACTCGAAGCCGATACCGGCGTTCGGCAGACCGGCATTGACCCGCGACATGAAGAGCACGCCGGCCAGGCCGACAAAGGCCCCGCTGATGGCGTAGGCGGTCATCTTGGTCTGGTTGATCTTGATCCCCGAGGCGCGCGCGGCCTCTTCGTTGCCGCCGATGGCGTAGAGATGGCGCCCGAAGCGGGTGTTGTTGAGCAGGTACCACGTCAGTCCGGCGATGATCACCATGAAAATGACCGGCGTGGGTACGCCAAAAATGTCGCCCTGACCCAAAACGACGAACTCGTCAAGCTGATAGATGTTCTGGCCGTTGGTGTACAACAAGGCGGCCCCACGCGCCGAGGTCATCATGGCCAGGGTGGCAATGAACGGTGGCGTCTTGAAACGGGTCACGATGAAGCCGCTGATGATGTTGCAGCCGATGCCGATGACGATCCCGGCCAGCATGGCGATCAGCAGCGAGCCGGTGGCCTTGTAGGTCGCCACCGCCAGAATTCCCGCCAGGGCCATCACCGATCCGGCGGCCAGGTCGATCATTCCGGCGATGATCAGCATGGTCATGCCGAAGGAAATGATCGTCGTAATCGATATCTGGCGTGAAATATTGGACAGGTTCTTGGCCGAGAAGAACGCCGGACTCAGGATGCTGCAGATGATCAGCATGGCCACCAGAATCAGGTAAATGCTGTACTTCGAGGTCAGCTTGGCCATGAAAGCCAGGAACAGGTCGGAGAGACGATTGGTCATG
Organism: Rhodocyclaceae bacterium; assembly: GCA_031398685.1. Taxonomy (GTDB): domain Bacteria; phylum Pseudomonadota; class Gammaproteobacteria; order Burkholderiales; family Rhodocyclaceae; genus Propionivibrio. Next base: position 9,360 of record JANNNT010000242.1, read on the forward strand.
GTTTGATTCATCCTATCAGCGCTAATTTCATGATGTTTTCCTGGGAAAAATCCTTGCGGGCCAACTCGCCGGAGATGCGCCCTTTGGACATGACATAGATGCGGTCGCACACGCCGATCAGTTCTTCCATTTCGGACGAGATCATCAGTACGGCCTTGCCTTCCTTGGCCAGTTCGGTGATCAGCGTGTAGATTTCAAACTTCGCGCCGACGTCGATGCCCCGCGTCGGTTCATCCAGCAGCAGAATTTCCGGCGTGCGCAACAGCCATTTGGCGATCACGATCTTTTGCTGATTGCCGCCGCTCAACGATGAAATCAGGGTTTCCAGGCTGGGCGTCCTGACGTTCAGGCGTGTGCTGATTTCTGAATCGCGCTGACGCTCCTTGCGATGGTCGATGCCGAAGAAATTCCGTACCTTTTCCAGGCTGGACAGGGAGATGTTTTCCTTGACGTCGCGTACCGGAATGATTCCGTAGCGTTTGCGATCCTCGGAAACCATGACCATGCCGTGTTTGATGCTGTCCTGAACCTTCTTGATCGCGACCGCTTTGCCCTTGATACTCACCGTGCCGGAGACGATGGGATCAAGGCCGAAAAGAGCGCGGACGACTTCGGTGCGACCGGCGCCCATCAGGCCGGCGAAACCGACAATTTCCCCCTGGCGCAGATTGAAACTGATGTCGTGGAAGGCGCGGCCCTGGCAGAGATTTTTTACGTCGAGCGATATCGGGCCGATCGGCTGGCCGTGCTTTTCCGGGAAAGCCGATTCCATCTTGCGACCGACCATCAGCTTGATGACCGTCTCGATATCGAGATCCCTGGCCGGTTTAGTGGCGATCAACCGGCCGTCGCGCAATACGGAGATTTCGTCGGCAATGCGAAATATCTCGTCCATTTTGTGCGAGATGTAGATGATCCCGACGCCCTGGCTTTTCAGTTGCGCTATTTTACTGAAAAGAACTTCCACTTCCTTGGTGCTGATGGCCGAGGTGGGCTCATCCATGATCAGGATGCTGGCTTGGTAAGAGATGGCCTTTATGATCTCCAGCATCTGGATGTCGGACACCGACAGATCCTTCAGCTGGGTATCGGGCTTATAGGGCAGGCCCTCCTGTTCAAGAAGCGCCAGGGTCTGCGTGCGGATGGCTTTCCAATCCACCTTGCCGAAGCGATTGACCGGCTCGTTCCCCAGAAACAGGTTTTGTTCGACGGTGAATTCCGGGATGAAATTCAGTTCCTGGAAAATCATCGCAATCTTGTGGGTGCGTGCTTCGAGCGGATCGCGGATGACCACCGGCTGCCCATTCAGCAAAATCTCGCCGCGATCAGGCTGGTAGATTCCATTGATGATTTTGCACAGCGTTGATTTGCCGGCGCCGTTTTCCCCGCACAAGACATGCACGCTGCCTTTGCTCACGGCAAAGCTCATATCGCTCAAGGCTTTGACGCCAGGAAAGAGCTTTTCGATGCCACGCAACTCAAGGAGTGGGACGCTATCCATGCAAACCTCGCTACGATTGATAGAAATTATTCTTGCATGGCTTACCGATGTCGTCAATCAGAATATGCGCAAATTTAGAGACATTTTGGCAAAACACGCATTGCTTTGCGCGCATATCTCGCAAAATATTGCTTTATCGGTCACCAATAGATTTTTGTGTGGCCATATATACTTTATTGCCGCACTAAATATTCGCTTCAAATTTGCGCAAAACAAAGCCGACATGCGCAAATGATGTCTTGATATCTCGTGTTTTTTTGGTGTAGTATTTTTGTATGAATAAAAAACCCGTGACGATGAAAGATATCGCCCTCAAGGCTGGGGTGTCGGTCACGACGGTGTCGCATGTCATCAGCAAAACGCGCAACGTCGCCCAGGAAACCAGAGAATTGGTTCTGCGTACTCTGGACGAGCTGGACTACCAGCAGACGGATAACCGCCAGGGGGAACCTGCTGCACTGGATCGTATCGGGGTCATCACGGCCGACATACAGGAGGATTATTTCATCCTCCTGGTCAAGACGATCGAAACCATCGCCTCGGAAAACAACGTCTCGGTCCTGTTCTGTGACTCTGCCGATGACGTCGAAAAGGAAAAACACAACATCAACATGATGCTGAGCAAGAATGTTGATGGCCTGATTCTGGCACCGGTGAGCTTTGGTGCCTATCCGCGCGAACTGCGGGCGGCCGATGTGCCGGTGGTGCTGGTGGATCGCCAGTATGAAAAGCACAACACCACCTTTATCGGCATCAACAATGCCGATAGCGCCCTCACGGGAACCAAGTACCTTGTAGACAAGGGTTGCCGGAGTGTCGGATTTATCGGCTACTCGGAGTCGGTCTACACCATGCAGCAGCGCGTCGTGGGCTACAAGATGGGCCTGATGCAGCATTTGCCGAATCAGGCCCCCCAGGTGCTGCATCTCAAATACAGCAAGGAAAATTCCTATCATCTGATCAAGGACTTCCTGACTGAATGCCGTCCCGAAGGCCTGCTTTGCGGAACCTCCGATCTTTGCTATCAGGTCATCAGCGTGGCTGACGACCTGGGGCTGGCGATTCCCGAGCAGCTGAAGATACTGACCTACGATGACAACAAATGGCTCGACTATCTCAAGTACCCGGTCTCGGTGATCACCCAGCCAACGGTAGAGATCGGTTGCCACGCCGTGGAACTCATCCTGCAACTTGCGGGAAACCGCCGTGTGGGAAAGCGAACCAAAACGGAAATCCTTTACGACGTTCAGATCATTGATCGGCTGGATAAATAGCCGAAATCGGTGTTGATTCGATTCAGCCGGCTCGATCCGACCTTGAATGGCCAGCGGCATGGGCGGCGATTGGATGCTGCTGATCCTGCCTACTGAATATTCAGCGATGCGCATAGTCATTCAATTTCTTCGCCGTTAGTGCGCCACCGCACAGACAACCCATCGACAGTTTTCTTAGTGTCCGGAACAGCGCCATGGACGTGGATTCCTTGTCATGGGGCCACTGAGGTGAACGAGTGACGAGTCGTTTAGAGCGTTTTGGGCACCGTTGGATGGTCATTTTCACAACGACAGAAGGCCTCCCGGCTAGTACCAGCCCCGGTGCCGTCGACGCGACCGATACGCGGAATTTTGATTTGCATCATGGAGATTGGCTGCTTGCAACATGACCATGTGAAGCGTAAAAGTACCGATGGACGAAGAATGGAAATCGGAAGCCCATTGGATTCACGGGGGAGTCGATGTGATAGCCGGCAAAAGGACGCCTGTCGTGGCACTGGCGTCAACTCTCGTTTTCGCGGCGACGAAAAAGGCGTCTTCGGGCCACAAATGCAAAAAATGAGGGCTCGCACGTTCATAGCCCGACTAGCGTGCCGTGCATCACGTACGCCGCGGCCGCGCCGTCCGTCACCGCGATCATTCACCCACCTGTGTCGTAGCTGTTTTGCGGCGCGCTGACCCGTGCCGCCGTTCGCGAGGCGAATCTTCGCAAATCAAGGCGTTCTGCAAGCCAATGGCGGCTTGCGGAGTGCTCAAGTCCCTGAGGGAGTGCAAGCATGAGCGATGACAACAAACCGGACGTTCCGTCCGTTACCACACGCCGCAAATTCCTGAATACCGCCGGCATCGCCGGCCTGACCGGTGCCGGCATGAGCCTGGGCCTGGTTGCCTGCAACAAGGCCGAACAGGCCCCGGCGGCAAGCGCACCGGCACCTGCCCAGCCGGCCGCCGAGGCCGCCGGCCACGGCAAGGGCCAGGTGGCGCCCGGGCAACTGGACGACTACTACATGCTCTCCAGCGGCGGCCACTCGGGCGAGGCGCGCATCTACGGCGTACCGTCCGGGCGCATCATCAAGCGTATCCCGGTGTTCAACATCGACCCCATGTCCGGCTGGGGCATCACCAACGAATCCAAGGCGATCCTCGGCACCAAACCCGACGGCAGCCTCAAGTACCGCACCGGCGACACCCACCACGTGCACGGCTCGTACACCGACGGCACCTACGACGGCAAGTACTTCTGGATCAACGACAAGCTCAACAACCGCATGGCGCGCATCCGTGGCGATTACATGGAATGCGACAAGATCACCGAGATCCCCAACGTCCAGGGTTTCCACGGCATTTTCCCGGACAAGCGCGACCCGGTGGATGCCAGCATCAACCGCACCACCCGGGTGTTCTGCGGCGCCGAGTTCCACGTGCCGCTCCCGAACAAGCCCAATGACTGGGAAAAGGCCGCCGGTTACGCCTGCCTGCTCAGCTGTCTCGATGCCGAAACCATGGAAGTGCGCTGGCAGGTCAGGATCGACGGCAATATGGACCTGTGCGCCACCTCGTACGACGGCAAGCTGGCCGCGCTCAACAGCTACAACACCGAAAACGGCCTGCTCTTCGCCGACATGATGTCGTCCGAACGCGACGCCTGCGTCTTCTTCAACATCGAACGCATCGAGGCGGCGGTCAAGGCCGGCAAGAGCGTCACCATCGGCGACTCCAAGGTGCCGGTGGTGGATGGGACGAAAGCGGCCAACGCGGACCCGAAGACGGCGCTGACCTGCTACGTGCCGGTGCCCAAGAACCCGCACGGCGTGAACATCTCGCCGGACGGCAAGTACTACGTCTGCGCCGGCAAGCTGTCGCCGACGGCAACGGTGATCGAGCATGAACTGGTGCTGAAGTGGTTCAACGGCGAACTGAAAGACGCCCGTGAAGCGGTGGTCGGCGAGCCGGAAATCGGCCTGGGGCCTCTGCACACCGGCTTCGACAACAAGGGCAACGCCTACACCTCGCTGTTCCTCGACAGCCAGGTGGTCAAATGGAACGTCGCTGCCGCCATCGCGCAGTTCAAGGGCGACAAGCAGGCCAAGGTGGTCCTCGACCGCATCGACGTCCATTACCAGCCGGGCCACGGCTATTCGTCCATGGGCGAGACCAAGGAAGCCGACGGCAAGTATTTCAACTCCGGCAACAAGTTCTCCAAGGACCGCTTCCTGCCGGTGGGGCCGCTCCACGTCGAGACCGAGCAACTGCTCGACATCAGCGGCGACAAGATGGTGCTGCTGCACGACCATACCGCGCACCCCGAACCTCACGATGCCATCATCATCCGGCGCGACATCATCAAGACCAAGCAGATCTACACCATGGCGGACTCGCCGATCGCCGTGTCGGGCGACACCATCGGCGTCAAGCGCGATGGCAAGAAGGTGACCGTACGCATCATGTCGATAGCCCCGGTCTTCACGCCAACGGAGTTCGTGGTCAAGAAGGGCGACGAAGTCACCGTCATCCTGACCAACCATGACGTTGTGGAAGACCTGCACCACGGTTTCGGCCTCGAGAACCACGACATCTGCTTCGTCGTCGGCCCTCAGGACACCAAGTCGGTGACCTTCAAGGTCGAGAGGCCCGGGGTGTACTGGTACTACTGCACCCACTTCTGTCATGCCCTGCACCTGGAAATGCGCGGGCGCATGATTGTCGAAGCTTAATGCCGTCCCGCTGAAAGGCATGGGGCCGCAGGCCCCACGTTCACTGCCTTTTATGAAGCCGCAGCGTTTTCTGGCAGGTTTCGGCCAACTCCTTCTTCTGTTCCTGTGGGTTTCCGCCAGCTACGGCAGCTCCTACGACGCCCCGCTGCCGCCCCAGCTGAACAGCGACCCCGATCTGTGCGCCCACGCGCCCTGCCGGGAAGTGATGCCCGGTGCCGACAGTTTTTCGGTGCGCAAGGGCCGGCCCAGCTATGTCGAGGCTTACCGCAGCGCCGGACAGACCAAGGAACTGATCGGCTACGTCTTCCTGTCCACCGACATCGTGGACATCCCGGCCTATTCCGGCAAGCCGGTGGTCACCCTGATTGGCATGAACACCAAGGGCATCATCAGCGGCGTGCGCATCCTCAAGCATAGCGAGCCGATCCTGCTGATCGGCATCCCGGAGGTCGAACTCACCAAATTCATCGCCCAGTACCTCGGCCAGTTCGCCGGCGCCAAGGTTGAGATCGGCAAGTCCCAGGCCGGCGACGACCACATCGGCCTCAATGCCATCAGCGGCGCGACGGTGACCGTCATCGCCGAAAACCAAGTGGTGATGCGCTGCGCCTATGCCATCGCCAAGCAGGTCGGCATCGTCAAGGCGGTGCCCAAACCGGCGGCGCGCTTCACCGCGCAGAGCGCCACGCTCGACTGGAAAGCCCTGCTCGACGAAGGCAGCGTCCAGCGCCTGACCATCACGCCGGGGCAACTGGGTGTCGCCGACACCGGCCAGCCCTACATGGACCTCTATTTCGGCTATCTCAACGCGCCTGCCGTCGGCCGCAGCCTGCTCGGCGAGCACGCCTGGAAACGCCTGATGGCCGACCTGAAACCCGACGAACACGCCATTTTCATCGTCGCCAACGGCGTCGCGTCGTTCAAGGGCTCGGGCTTCGTGCGCGGCGGCATCTACGACCGCATCCAGGTCGCCCAGGATCTCGACACCCACACCTTCCGCGATACCGACTACCAGAATCTCTACGGCATCACCGCCGCCGGCGCGCCGGCCTACAAGGAATCGGGCATCTTCATCGTGCGCGGCGGCAATTTCAGCGCCGCCTATCCGTGGAATCTGGTGCTCCTGACCAACAAGCTGGACCGCGAAACGGGAGCCAAGAGCTTCGTCAATTTCGCCCGCGAGTATTGGCTGCCGGCCGCCTACCTGGAAGGCGGCCGACCGCAGCTGGTGCGCCCCGACCCCACCTGGCTGCGGGTGTGGAAGGGCAAGTCGCTCGAAATCGTTCTCTTCGTCCTGCTCCTGGCCGCCACCGCCACCACCTATGCGCTGCGCGACCGCCTGGTGCGGCGCGCTTCGCGCAAGGACACGCGCTGGGTATCCATCCCCAAGTACGTGGCGTGGACGGCCAGCATCGCCTTCGTCGGTTTCTACGGTCTGGCGCAGCCCAGCGTCACCCACATCATGACCTGGATGCACTCGCTCGTTTATCAATGGCGCTGGGAACTGTTCCTCTCCGATCCGCTGATTTTCATTTTCTGGTGGTTCATTTTCGTGACGCTGGTCGTTTGGGGCCGCGGCCTATTCTGCGGCTGGCTCTGCCCCTACGGTTCGCTGTCCGAGTTGTCCTTCAAGCTGGCCGGCGCGCTCGGGCTGAAACGCTACCAGTTCCACTTGCCGATGCCCTGGCACAATCGTCTGCGCTGGTTGAAATACGTCATCTTCGCCGGGCTCATCGTTCTTTCCTTCTACGATCTGGGCACCGCCGAAAAACTGGCCGAGGTCGAACCCTTCAAGTCGACCT
>JANNNT010000246.1:0-4977 GCA_031398685.1 Rhodocyclaceae bacterium
CGCGCAGGCCGCCAAGCTGGCGGCGATGATCAAGGCGCAGGGCGGCGAGCCGGTGCTTTTTCCCCTGCTTGCTATCGGTGCGGCAGACGATGTCCAGCCTTTACTGCAGGCAATTAAGCGACTTGACGACTACGCCATCGCAGTTTTCATCAGCCCGAATGCCGTTGAGTTCAGCCTGCCGCTTATTTTTGCCCGGCGTCCCTGGCCGGCCGGCTTGCGGGCGGCGGCCATTGGTTTGAGCACATCGGCGCAACTGGCCACCTGCGGCATCGAGCGCGTCATTGCACCCACCGTGCGCTTCGATTCCGAGGCGCTGCTTGAGCTGCCCGAGTTCCAGGCCGCGTGCCTTGCCGGAAAGAACATATTGATCCTGCGTGGCAATGGCGGGCGGGAGCTCCTGGCCGACACACTGGGCGAACGCGGTGCGCAAGTCGATTGCGTGACCTGCTATCACCGTTCGGCGCCTGTCGACGCCACGCCGGTCCTGTCGCTGTTGCGCAACAGGCAACTTGATGCCCTGACGATTTCATCCAGCGAAGGTTTGCGCAATCTTTTGGCTTTGCTCGATACTGACAGTTGCCGGCGCCTGCGCAATACGCCGGTATTTGTTCCCCATCAGCGCATCGCCGACGTGGCTGCAGAGCTGGGTTTGCGGCAGGTTGTCCTGACCCGGCCGGCAGATGCCGGAATCATTGAAGGCTTGTGCGAATATAATTGGTTTCACCATGAATGATATTGTCGATCGGCCCCCGGTTTCATCGTCTCAATCGCCCCCAACGGTTCCGCTTCCGCCAGCTCCTCGCAGCGCCTGGAGCAATCCATGGTTGATCGTCGCCCTGCTGGCGCTCGGTCTGGCGGCCTGGCAGTGGGTTGAGACACGTACCCGCATTGCCGATACGCAGCAGGAATTGGCGCGCCGCTTGGCCGAGAACGATACGGTTGTAAAGGAAAGTCGTGCACTGGCTAAACAGGCGCAGGAACAATTTGCCGTGGTGCAGGGAAAACTCGGTGAGCTTGAAGGGAAGATTGCCGAATCGCAGAGCCAGCAGGCCACCCTGGAAACCCTCTATCGGGATCTGGCGCGTAACCGTGATGAGTGGGTGCTGGCCGAGATCGAGCAGAGCGTGACGCTGGCCGCACAGCAGTTGCAACTCGCTGGCAATGTGCAGGGTGCCGTACTCGCCCTGCAGTCTGCCGATGCGCGACTGGCCGATAATAGTCGCCCGCAGTTCATCAGTTTGCGCAAGGTGCTGATACGCGATCTGGATCGCCTGCGTGAGCTGCCGCAAATTGATTTGCCCGGAATGAATCTGCGTCTGGAGAGTGTGATCGCGGCGGTGGATAAGCTGCCGCTGGCCGTTGATGGCCGCCCGCGAGACGAGGGCAAGGCAAAGGCGGTGGTTGAAACGACTCCGGCTTCTGCAGGAACGCTGGCGTTCTGGCAGCATCTGGCGGCAGAGTTCTGGGGCGAGATGCGCGGGTTGGTGCGCATTCAGCGTTTTGATCGCGATGAACCGGCCTTGCTGGCTCCGGGACAGGCTTTTTTCCTGCGCGAAAATCTCAAACTGCGCTTGCTCAATGCCCGTCTGGCGTTGTTGGCGCATGATCAATGGACTTTCCGCAACGAACTTAAGCAGGCCCAGTACTGGGTCGATCGCTATTTCGATGCGCGTGATAGTTCCGTGCGGACGGCTCACGGAGCGATCCAGCAGCTTTCCGCGACCGAGATCAGCATCGCGTTGCCCAACCTTAACGAGAGCCTTTCGGCGATCAAGAATTTCAGCCTCGGCAAGGAGCGTAAATGAGAGGCCTGCTGTGGGTGCTGACGCTCTTTGCGTTGGCTGTAGGCATTTCGCTGGCGGCGCATTTCAACGAAGGTTACATTCTGCTGGTGCTTCCCCCGTATCGTGCCGAGATATCGCTTAACCTGGCCATCCTTCTCGGCCTTGGCGGATTCGTGACGTTGTACGCGTTATTGCGCGGTGTGGCGCTGACACTCTCCCTGCCCAGTCGTGTGCGCGAGTTTCGCCAACGCCGGCAGCGCGAAAAAATGGCGGATCAGTTTTACGACGTTACGCGCCTCATTTTTGAAGGACGCTACAGCCAGGCCATGAAAAAGGCCGGCGAGGCGCATGCTTCGGGGCAGTCGCCGGCACTGGCCGCCATGCTGGCCGCTCGCTCAGCGCAACGTTTGCGCGAACCGTTCAGGCAAAAGGAATGGCTGGACAGCGCCGTGCACAGTGATCCGAAGATGCAGTCTGCGTGCCTGATGCTCGAAGCCGAAATGCTTATCGAAATGCGGCGTTTTGACGAAGCCGCAACCGTGTTGAAGCGTTTGCACGATCTTTCCGGACGACATATCGCTGCACTGCAACTGGAACTGCGTGCCCAGCAAGGCTGCGGAAACTGGGAGGAAGTACTGCGCATCGTCCGTCTGCTTGAAAAGCGCAATGCCCTGTTGCCCGAGCTGGTACAGGAGATCAAGCTCAAGGCGCACCAGGGAAATGTTCGCCTGCGTCGTTCCGACCTTGCTCAGTTGCAGGCCTATCAGCGGGCAATGCCGTCGCGCGAGCGCAGCCCGCGCCTGGCGCGCACCTTTGCGGAAGCGTTGATGGAACTTGGCGCGCAGGATGCGGCGTGCAGCTTTATCGAGGCGCAACTCAACCAGGAATGGGATTCACGACTCATTACCCTTTACGGCCAGGCACAAGGCGGCGATCTGGCCTCACGTATTGCCTGTGCCGACAACTGGCTGCAGCAGCATCGCGATGATTCCCAACTGTTGCTCGCGCTGGGACGGATGTGTCTGGCGCAACGGCTGTGGGGCAAAGCGCAAACGTACCTGGAAGCCTCGCTTTCGCTGGCGGACCGGCGCGAAGTGCGCCTCGAACTGGCGCGACTGTTCGAACTGACCGAGCGCGCCGACGAGGCGATGCAGCATTACCGGGCGGCGGCTGGGCAGTTGGCTTGAGTTAGTTTGATACGCCCGATTGCGGCAATTTCCCGCGCATCTGGTGACGGGACTCGCCTTTCTGCCAGCGATCCCACATCTGCGCTTTCTGGCTCTCCGTGTAATAGATCCGTCGTCTTTGCTTCATCTGCAACACTCCTCCTACTTACGCAGTTTAGTGTGTTGCATCGACAGGTTGAATCCGCAAGTGGGAGCGGACGTTTCTGATTCGCAATACCAAAAACGAAATTTGGTGATGATCGTTGAATCTTGAATCTCCTCACCAAGAAAACACTTGCTTACGGAAGGTCATGGAGGAGCTTCTGATACTATTTCGTCATTGACTATCAAAAGACAACCTAGATGAAAAACGACCTTCCATCATTTGCAGTTCTGATTGATGCCGACAATGTTCAATTGGATAGCATCTCGCCAATTCTTGAAGAGATCACGCGCAATGCGCGGATTACAGTGCGGCGTATCTATGGGGACTTCACAAGTCAGAATCTCGCAGTTTGGAAGACTAAACTTGCAGAACACGCGATACACCCTATCCAACAGTATCGAAACACGATCGGGAAAAACGCCAGTGACAGCGCGCTGATTATTGATGCGATGGATCTATTGCATTCGCGACGATTTGAGGGGTTTTGCTTGATTAGCAGTGACAGTGATTTCACGCGACTTGCAACGCGCATTCGTGAGGATGGTTTGGTCGTATATGGCTTTGGAGAAAAGAAAGCACCAAAAGCGTTTGTAAATGCTTGCGACCGCTACATTTATGTTGAGAATCTTCTGGTTGCCCCACAGCCAGAGCAAACCGTCGAGCGCCCAAGTCGTCTCCCGATCGAGCAATTGTTGTCGCAGCCTGACTCGTCTGAGAATCCCCCAGCTATTGTGGGGGTTAAAAGCGGGGTGATAGCAAATAAAGCGTTGCCCGCAGTTGAAGCAATTCGGCCCATCTGCAAGCCTCCCATGCAAGCCTCTAATCTACTCTTGAGGGCTTACACCAACGTAACTGATGAGCAAGGATGGGCGATGCTTGGCAGTATGTCGTCCTACATCCATGCCAATCACTCAGACTTTGACCCTCGTACATTCGGGTGCGCTAAGTTCATCGATCTGATTCAGAAGACAGAGGCTTTTGAGCTGATTCAGCGGGCGCATAAAAATGGACAGAGTTACTTCTGCCGACCCAAACGCTCCAGTACGTCGCCAAGAGATAATCAGGAATATCATTTTGCCCTTTTGAAGGCTGTGGCAGAAGCAAAAGCTGCAAACGGATGGGCGCCGATAAGCATGATCGGGCAAAAACTTAAGGCTCTCGGTCATGACATCAGTAAATCAGGATTTTCAACCCTTACTGACGCTCTGAAGGGGACATCGCTTTTCGAGATGCAGGGTAGTGGTGCCGCACGCTACTTCCGCGCGAAAATCTGAACGACAGTTCCCTGTCTGATTGCAGGCATTCGCAGTTTTAGGGCGAACGTCTCTTGCTGGCCGGTAGTCAACTGATGACGATTGTATGTCACATGCCATTGAGCGGCCGGTAGCCGTTTTTTTGATTAACTGAAACAAAGTCCTTCGAATGGGGACTTTTTGGGGACTCGACCTTCAATTGCCTGACAAAACAGTACAAAGCGATGGAAAGAGCGGCCTTGTTGTATTAATAAAAGCAATAGGTTACAGACGATAGATCAACTGGTGCTGCCGTACTTCGGCTCGGGCGGCTTCTCCGGCGGTTTCTCGCGGGATGGAGGCGGTCCGGTTGGCACCATGATGTTTGGGCGAATCTCCGGTGCGCGTGTTTTCCGCAGGCGCCGCTCAGGGGCATCGGCCCAGCGCGACAGAGCCCACGCGTCAACCGCGTGCGTAGCCGGTGCAGCGCGATAACCGGCGACCTCGAACGCTTGGTTTCCGGAAAGCGCGACCGGCGACCAGCGGGCGCGGGCGCTGGGGGTGCATAACACGTGGCCCTCGCGCACATAAACCTGGACACGGCCCAGTACGGCGTCCGCTCCCATAAG
>JANNNT010000249.1:0-13379 GCA_031398685.1 Rhodocyclaceae bacterium
GGACGGCTGAAAGCCCCCCCTCATGACAAAATCAATGATGCGTACGAGCTTATCTCATGTTCAGGCAGATAATTGCAGGAGACTTGGAGATCGCCTACGACGAGGTGGGGCGCACCGACGGCGCAACGGTGCTGCTGTTGCATGGTTTCCCGTACGACGTTCGCGCCTACGACGAAGTAAACCCTCTTCTGGTTTCAGCAGGGTGCAGGGTCATAGCACCGTACTTGCGCGGATTCGGAGCGACGCGTTTTCTGTCGGCGAGCACCCCGCGCTCGGGACAACAGGCCGTGCTCGCCCACGACCTCCTGGCGTTGATGGATGCGCTCGCCATTCCGAGTGCGGTGCTGGCGGGTTATGACTGGGGAGGCCGCGCGGCTTGCATCGTCGCCGCATTGTGGCCGCAACGGGTTACTGGACTGGTCTCAGGTGTCGGCTACAACATTCAGGACATCGCCGGTTCGACCACGCCGCAAGCGCCGGAAGACGAGTTCCGCTTCTGGTACCAGTACTACTTCCACAGTGAGCGTGGCCGCGCCGGGCTGGCTCAGAACCGGCGAGAGTTCTGCAAGCTCTTGTGGCGACTTTGGTCTCCCAATTGGCGATTCGATGACGCCACGTTCGAACGTACCGCAGCCTCGTTCGATAATCCGGACTTTGTGGAGGTAGTCATTCACTCGTACCGACATCGCTTTGCGCTGGTAGCGGGAGATCCAGGAGCCGAGGCGACCGAACGCAGATTGGCCACGCAACCAAAAATCTCCGTGCCTACCGTTGCTATGGATGGCGCTGCCGATGGCGTTATGCCCATCGGCGGTTCCGAAAGGCACGCTCGGTTCTTTACCGGCCGATACGAAAGGCGGGTCATTCCGCTGGTGGGTCATAACCTGCCTCAGGAGGCGCCTGCCGAGTTTGCGGCGGCCGTGTTGTCACTCCTTTACCGGCTGTGAACATGGACAGTGAATCAACCTGGAAAAAGCAGTTGAACCACGAAGAACACGGAGAGCACGAAGAGAAACAAGAGCTTGAGTTGAAACAAGGTGTCACCCGATGGGTGAGAAACGAAACCGATATTTTTCTTAGCTTTTCTTCGTGTTCTTCGTGTTCTTCGTGCCCTTCGTGGTTTGAACTACGGTTTTTAGGATCAAATGACTGCCAGATATTCCCGGCACCGGACGTGTAGCTGAGCTTTTGACCAGCAGGCTGCGCGGCTCCTTTATTTTTTGTGCGCGGGGTTCAGCCCAGTATCTGCGCGTGATGTGCCAGATGATCGGCCATGAAGGTCGAGATGAAGTAATAACCGTGGTCATAACCCGCATGGCGGCGCAGGGTGAGCGCTTGACCGGCTTTGGCGCAGGCCAGCTCAAACAGGTGTGGATTCAGTTGCATCGGCAAAAACTGGTCGGCCAAACCCTGATCGATCAGGATGTCTTCGTTATAGAGGGCAGTGGTACGGCTGCTCATAAGGGCGCAAGCATCGTGTGCCGCCCACTGATTGGTGTCGGGGCCAAGGTAACCGGCGAATGCCTTTTGCCCCCAGGGGCATTGCGTTGGCGCACAGATCGGCGCAAACGCCGAGACCGACTTGAACAGCTCAGGGTGTTTGAGCGCCAGGGTCAGTGCGCCATGGCCGCCCATCGAGTGGCCGAAAATGCCCATCCGATGGGCATCTACGGCCAATTCCTGCGCTATTAGCGGCAGCAACTCGGCGGTGAGGTAGCTTTCCATGCGGTAGTGCTTTGACCAGGGGACTTCAGTGGCATCCAGATAAAAACCCGCACCAACGCCGAAGTCCCAACTCTCGGCCTCACCCGGTACACCCGCGCCGCGCGGACTGGTATCCGGCGCAATCAGCGCCAAGCCCAACTCGGCAGCCACACGCTGCGCACCGGCCTTGATCATGAAGGTTTCTTCGCTGCAGGTCAGCCCGGCCAGATAGAGTAAAACCGGCACGTTGGCGTGTGCGGCCTGCGGCGGCAGGTACACCGAAAAACGCATCGGCAAGCCGATCTCGCGCGAAGCGTGCCGGTACAAGCACTGCACCCCGCCAAAACAGGCGTGTTCGCTCAGCAGTTCCAGAGCGGCCATCAGTACAACACCACGCCGCGAATCGATTCGCCGCGCTTCATCAAGTCAAAGCCCTGGTTGATGTCTTCCAGCGGCATGGTGTGGGTGATCAGGTCGTCGATGTTGATCTTGCCCTCCATGTACCAATCCACAATTCTGGGCACGTCGGTACGCCCGCGTGCGCCGCCGAAGGCCGAACCTTCCCATTTGCGTCCGGTCACCAGCTGGAAGGGCCGGGTGCTGATTTCCGCGCCGGCCTCGGCTACGCCGATGATGATGCTGCGGCCCCAGCCCTTGTGCGTACACTCCAGGGCCTGGCGCATCACGTGGACGTTGCCGATGCACTCGAAGCTGTAGTCGGCACCGCCATCGGTGAGCTGGATGATGGCGTCCACCACGTTTGCGCTTTCTTTGGGGTTGATGAAGTGCGTCATGCCGAACTTGCGCGCCATTTCCTGGCGCATCGGGTTGATGTCTACCCCGATGATCTTGTCGGCACCAACCATCTTCGCGCCCTGAATCACGTTCAAACCGATACCGCCCAGACCGAATACCACCACGTTGGCCCCAGCTTCGACCTTGGCGGTAAACAGCACCGCGCCGATGCCGGTGGTAACGCCGCAACCGATGTAGCAAACCTTGTCGAAAGGCGCGTCCTTGCGGATTTTAGCCAGTGCAATTTCCGGGGCGACGGTGTAGTTGCTGAACGTGGAGGTGCCCATGTAGTGAAAAATGGGCTTGCCGTCCAGGCTGAAACGGCTGGTGCCGTCAGGCATCAGGCCCTTGCCCTGGGTGCTGCGAATGCTCTGGCACAAATTTGTCTTGCGGCTCAGGCAGAATTTGCACTGCCGGCACTCCGGCGTGTACAGCGGGATCACGTGGTCGCCCTTTTTCAGCGAGGTAACGCCGGGGCCGACATCCACCACGATACCTGCGCCTTCATGACCCAGAATCGACGGGAAGATGCCTTCCGGGTCAGCGCCCGAGAGGGTGTAGTAGTCGGTGTGGCAAATCCCCGTCGCCTTGATTTCGACCAGCACTTCGCCGAACTTCGGCCCATCCAGATCCACCGTTTCGATGCTCAGGGGCACGCCGGATTTCCAGGCAACTGCGGCTTTGGTTTTCATGGTGGTTGTATGGGCCAGTGGGTAGTCGGGACTCTATAGACGCGCGCCGGCCAACTAGGGTTCAATTGTCTTTTGCGTGGTCATCCTTGAAGAAAACCGGTTGAACCGCGATGAACACGGAGAACACGAAAAGAAACAAGAAGGTTCCGGCGCTCCACTATCGACAGCCATCACCCACTGAACGCACCCCGGAGCGAGGTTTTCTCCTGATATAGACGGTTTTGTTCACCCGGGCCACTAGCTGGCTGGATTCATCCGTCACATCGATCTGAAACTCGGAAAGACACTTCTCCCCCGCTTGGGTTTTGCTGATGATTTCCTTGATTTTTTCTTCGCTCACGAGGAAATTCGCCTTTACCGTCCCTCTTCCCGGCGAGACAAATTCAATGGACGCGTGCCGGTCCCAAACCAGGTAATCCCGACCCAACTGGTGTATCAAGAGCAGCATGTACCAAGGGTCGGTCATGGCAAACAGGCTGCCGCCAAAGTGCGTGCCAACATAGTTCCGGTTATACCAGCGCTGACGCAGGCAGACTTCCGCCTCACGAAAGTCTGCCGAGATTCGCGTGCTCTTGATCCCTGAGAAAAGGAAAGGCGGCCAAAAGTTAACCAGAAGCCGCAGAGTCTTTGCTTTCATTCGTGCTTTCCGATCTGATCCTAGGAGTTACTGAAATCGAAAGATGTCGTCACGAGTGACATCGCCATTGGACGGCGTTGAAAATCCGTGATTTCCGCCGCCTTCCCAAACCGTCGCGCCGCTCGCATCGCGCTTGACGTACTTGTACTCCATGGGTGTTCCCGCTGGCAGCGACACCGTCACGTTCCACAGCGGATAGTTGCTCGGCGACAGCTTGATGCCCGAGGCCGGCACCCAATTGCTGAGCAAGGGACTGTTGCCCACCAGGTAGATGTTCTCGCCGAAGCCGGTTGTGGCATTGACCTTGAAAGTCACCGTGGTCTGCGGCTGGTCGCAGGCATAGCGCTGGCAAACGACGGCCGGCGCGTCGCTGCGACCCTGATTCATCGCGGCGATCAGGTTGATGTACTCGCCCATCGCCCAGCTCAGCGGTTGCATTGACTTGGTCGCGCTGCCGACCGCATAAAAAGGTGGGGTATCGGTCTGCCAGCCGGCGATGCTGGCGCTGGTGTTCCAGATCTGTTCGGGGATAAAACCGGCCGGCGAGGAGAAGGCCTTGAGGGCCAGCCGGTACGGTTCGCCCCGGGTGCTGTCTCCGCTTCTGGCGATCTCGTAGATCCCGCGCTCGGCCGTGAAGATGGGCCACAGGCGGCCGCGGCCACTGCCGTCGTAATTGCGGCCGTCGTTGTATTCGCCGTAACCGTCGTAGTTGTAGCGGAACCAGGCGTCACCCTTGCCGGCGAGGGTCTGTTTGAGCAGCGCGTCGTATTCGGGCACGGTTTCGAGAATGCTCCAGTCGTTTGGACTCATGGCTCCCATACGCACCAGTTCGAGGAAACCGCCGTCGACGATATAACGTTCGCCATGGGTACCGACGCCATTGCCGAAAGTCAGGCTGACATCATCGTTGGGGTCCTGATTGGCGTTGACGCGGAGGTAGTAGCGGCCATTGCAACCGGCGCAACTGGTATGGAAACCGCTCGTGGTAAAGGTCCAGTTGGCGATGTTGTTGCGCCACTCGTCGGCCTTCTGCAGGTAGAAACTGGCAGCGCCGGGGTCGCCAGCGCTGGTGGCCAGGCTGGCGGCGCAGACCAGGCCGGCGATTTCCGCGGCGATCGTGGACGGCGAATAGCCGCCCATTTCCTCCCAGCGTTCCTGCCCGGTGGCGGGGCCGTTATGGGCCAGAAATTCAGTGGCCAACTTGATCTTTGGCCACAGATCGACGCGATTAAGCTTCCACGCCAGAATGATCGGCATGGCGGTTTCGTCCATTTGCGTGCCGTTCCAGTACGGCGTGGCATCGACAAAGCTGTTCTGCGGAAAGCGGCCCGGACGTGAATAGGGGTTATCCCCCGTGCTCGTCTGCATCTGCCGGTTGAAGAGGAAATCGACCGCTCCGTTGGCCGAGTCCGTATCGCCGGCGGCGATCAGGGCGCTGGCGAACTTGAACAGGTCGCGCGACCAGATCAGGTGGTAACCGCCGGGATTGCCATCGTTGCTGGTTTCGCCCCACGGTGTGCCGGGGCCGGCGATCATCGCGCCATTACTCTTGTCCTGGATACTCTTCAAGGTCATCGCCGCCAGATAATACTGATCGTCGGCCAGACCATTCTGAGTGTTCAAGCCCTGGCCATAGGCCACCCACTCGTTGATATAAACCTGCTCCAGCGCGTTCAGGCTACTGCCCAGCGTAGCATTGGCGACACTCATCGCTTCCGCCTCGTTGCTGCCGAAGGCCAGCACGACATCGAAGGAAATGCTGGTCGCCGAGCTGTTGCCCGTTTCGATCCAGCCCATCTGGGCGACATTGCCGCCGAACGCGCCATCGAAGCGGAAATCCATGGTTTTGTCGCTGGCGCCGGCCAACAGATCGGTAAAACCGTCGTTGCGGCCGACAAAGCCGCTGGAAACCATCGGGTTGCCGCCCACCACTTTCCACGGCAAGGAAACAGCCAGGGCCGATGACGTGGAATTGGCTTCCGAAGCCACCAGCATGATGCGGTTATTGGCGGTGAGCGTGCGTGAGTTATCGGCGCCCTGCCCGGCATCCTGCTTGCCGCTGCATTGATTGGCGTTGCCGCTGCCGGCGCCGGTATTGTTGATGGCGGGATTGTTGAGCAGGTAGAGGTCGTAGTCCTTGACGGCCTTGCCCGGTTCCAGCGTCTGGAAGGTGACGCGCTGAATCACCGCGTTACGCACCGGATCGGTGAAGGTTCTCTTGGTGGTTTTCCACTTGCCGCTGTCGGCGGTGGTCACGGCCTGCCACAGCATGGCGCGTTTGTTGATCTGGCTGACGTCGTGCTGATTTTGCCGGCGCTCCTCGTCCCCCCAGGTTTTGTTGGCGTCGGTGACCAGCAATTGCAGATCGACGTTCTGCACCCGGTCGAGCGTCGGATAAAAGACCTCGGTCAGGATACCCTCGGCGCCGGTGAAATAAACCCGGGAGTTGCTGCTGACGGAGGTACCCAGAGAATCCTTGGCCGCCATTCCCCACACCGAGGCATTGCCCGGCGGGCATGGCGCCTCCAGAGTCGAAGCCAAAGCGGGGATCTGCAACAGCACCAGGACGAGGGCGGATACGGCAAGCTGGCGACGTCCTGCTCCGGGTTTATGGGCCGCCATCCAGTGCAGGAAAAAATCGCCCTTCAAAAGACGCATCATCCGTTCCATATCGATTTTCCTTTCACGCTTTGGAGATCGCTCTGTCGCACATGACGTCATTGAACTCCACCTGGCGATCAGGCGCGTCGCTGGCATCGTCGCAGCAATTGCCTGCCATGCGGAAGCAAGGGCCTGCAAATGAATTATCGCGGCCCACGCTGGAATTTCAGCCTATTCGACCGTGGGCTAAAGCATTCCGTTCAACTATGCAAAAGCCGTGAATGCCGGGATGCGCACTACATCGATGCTTTCCATGGAACTTAATTCGGGCACATGAATCGATGTTCAATGTCGAGCTTCATGTTTTTGCCTTCGATGCCTGGACGGGCACCTTGATTGCAAAAACCCATGTGGAGATGAGGAGAAGACTTCATGACTACATTGCACTTCGCCATCACCATCCGAGCGCCGAAAAAAGCCGTGTGGGACGCCATGATCGGCCCGGACACGTACGGGATATGGGCCTCGGAGTTTTCCGACGGCTCGTATTTCGAAGGTTCCTGGGACGAAGGACAGCGCATCCTGTTCCTCGCGCCGAACGGGGACGGCATGACGGCCGTCATTGCCGAGAACCGGCCCTACGAGTTCATCTCGATCAAGCATCTGGGCTATATAAAGTACGGCGTTGAAGATACCGATAGCGAGCAGGTTCGTAGCTGGGCGCCATTGTTTGAGAACTACACCTTCGTCGATCTCGGTCCGGACACCGAAGTTCGGGTTGACATGGACGTGACACCCGACTTTGAAAGCTGCATGGCGGCGATCTGGCCCAAGGCACTGGCCCGGATTAAAGAACTCTGCGAGCCGGGTTCGTGGTACACGGACTTCGCGGCGGCCGGAACCAGGCGCCCAGACAGACGCCGCGGAACCAGAGCCTTGAATGCCGGGTCTTACTCGCGTTAATTCCACACGACGCCAAGGCCGTTGCGCCCCAGGAGTGAGTTCATCATGAAAACATGAAACGCCGCCCCCTCGCGTTCGACGCCAACTGACGGTGCCCGGTTGCGGCGATGGCCGAAAAGCGTGGCGTTGAAGGCCAAGCCGCTCAAGCAGTGCTCAAGAGACAAGAATCCGGGCGACATGACGGGCGATGGTATGAGAAATGTCTGGCACGTCGCACGGCCTTGAGACCAGTCGCGGTAGTCGCCGCGATGCGGTCGATGTAACCCGCTTCACCCCCAGTCTCGGCAATCTGTCTGGATTGCTTTCCGTTCCAAATCCAAACTGGAGATTCACATGAGCCAATATGAAATTGCCGTCGTAGTCGGCAGCCTTCGCCAGGACTCGTTTAACCGCAAGCTCGCCAACGCCATTGTGAAATTGGCACCATCGGAGTTTTCGTTCAAGCAACTGACGATCGGTGATCTACCGCTCTACAACCAGGACGACGACGCGAATCCTGCTGAATCCGTAAAGCGCCTGAAGCGCGAAATCTCAGCCGCGGATGGGCTCTTGTTCTTCACCCCCGAATACAATCGTTCGCTCCCAGGCGTACTCAAGAATGCGCTCGACCACGCTTCCCGGCCCTATGGCCAGAACGCCTGGGCAGGCAAGCCCGCGGGGGTGATGGGTGTTTCCGTCGGCGCTACCGGAACAGCCTTGGCGCAACAGCATTTACGCAACGTGCTCGCCTACCTGGACGTGCCGACCGTCGGTCAACCCGAGGCGTTTATCCATGCCAAGGATGGGCTCTTTGACGAAGCGGGCAACATTGGCGCAGACAGCAAGAAGTTTCTGCAGGGCTGGATGGACAAGTACGTCGACTGGGTGAAGAAACATGTGGCCTGAGGCTTGAGATATGCCAATTCGTTTCCTGCGAATTGAGCAGAAACAGGGCAACACCATGGTTGGAGCAGTGATTATTCTCTGACCAAAATGAGCAAAGGGGAACGCTTCGACTACTGTTGGGAAATCCAATACGAAGCCAACCCCTTTGATTTTGGTTGTTGACTCATTGCGGTAGCACTGAGTTTCCTGTCCTTGAGCCAGATCGGCGAGGGGGTTCGTCATGTCACGCGTATTCATCAACTATCGCCGACTCGACAGCGCGGCTTACGCCGGGCGCCTGTATGACCGCCTGACTCATGATCTGGGACGAGATTTCGTGTTCATGGATATCGACAAGATCGATCCCGGTGATGACTGGGTCGAGGTCATCGAGCAGCGGCTCGAAGCCTGCAGCGCGGTCATCGTGCTCATTGGTTCCACATGGATAGACTGCAAGGACGAGTCAGGACAACGACGACTCGACAATCCGGATGACCACGTTCGACGCGAACTCGCCGTGGCCTTGCAACGCAAGGTTCGGGTCGTGCCGGTGCTGGTGGGCGGGGCAAGCATGCCGCGCTCCGACCGACTGCCTGCCGAACTGGCCCTGCTCGTCAGGCGCAACGCCATCGAACTGAGCGACCAGCGCTTCCATCACGACGTTGACCGGCTGGTCGAGGTGCTGAACCGCATGCCTCTCAAAACGGAGGCGGCCGGGCCGGCGTTGACCAGTGCAACGCTGACAGCGGATTTGCCGCCCTCGGCCGACACCTCGTCGCATGACCTATTGATCGCCGAAGCGGAGATCGATGAGTTGTCGCCCCGATCAATTCCAGCTGACGATGAGGGCTTATCTCCCACTCAGACCCGCACTCCGGAACCATCGTCGCCCAAAGCGGCGGCCGGCGTTTCGATCGCCCATACCACGGTTGAGCTGAGCCCCAGGCTGGACTTGCGAGGCCACCAGAAACCGGTGATGAGCGTGGCGTTTTCTCCCGATGGCTGTCTGCTTGCGTCGGCAGGTGGCGGCGATTTCTTCGGCACCGATACGGCGATCCGCCTCTGGAACCTGCCCAAAGGCAAGCTGCTGCGCGAAATTCCCGGCCACAAGGATCAGGTCACCCGTGTCGCTTTCTCGCCCGACGGCAAGACGCTCGCGAGTTGTTCGCTGGAGGCGCTCAGGCTCTGGCGCGTCGGCGATGGCAAGCGTCTGCAGACGATCGAAGAAGACTATGGAGAATCTGTCGAGTTTTCATCCGACGGGACGCTCCTGCTCAGTGGTTCGGGGCTCTATCGGCTATCCGACGGCGAACTGGTGCGGACCCTGGGCGGGGACGAAAACACGTGCTTTGCGCTATGCCCCGATGCGAAGCACTTTGTTTGCATGACCGGCAAGCGCTGGCAAATCTGCTGGATCGACGATGGCAAGCCGGTGCTCGATGTGCCATTGAAGCCAAACATCGAGTACCAAAATATTGCCCTGTCGGCTGACGGACGGCTGCTTGCGGCAGGCTGGCACCACGACCGCAACAACTGGATTGCACTCTTTGAAACGAGCGCCGGGAAACGGCTGTGGGAGCGCAACACCGACTCCGGAGTCGATTCCTTGCGCTTTCACCCCCTGGGTACGGTTCTCGCAGGCAGCAACCGGAGCGGCGAGGAACTCGTCCTCTGGCACCTTGCCGATGGCGAAGTTGCGGCACGGGTGAAGATGCCAAACATGATGCTGTCGTTCAACGAAGTGCACGGAGTCGCCTTTTCGGCGGACGGCAAGCAACTCGCCGCAGCGTGTCACGATTCGGTGGTCCGGTTGTGGACGGTGGCGTTCAGGTAACGGCGGCTGGTCAAGCCAAGTCCGTTGCCGATGCAGACACGGCGGTCGCCGTCATGCGCGCTTGCGCCAGGCCGCCGGCGTGGTCCCGAAGGCCCGTTTGAACGCCCGGCTGAAGGCGGCATCCGATTCGTAGCCGACGTCGCTGGCCAGTTGCGCAGTTGAGGCGGTGCTTTCCCGCAGCCTCACAGCGGCCAGTTGCAGCCGCCAGGTGGTCAGGTACTGCATGGGCGGCACGCCGATCAGGCTGGTGAAGCGCTCGGCGAACGCGGAGCGCGACAGCCCCACTTCGCGCGCCAGTTCCTCGGTCGTCCACGGATGGCTGAAGCGGGCGTGCAGCAGGGCCAGCGCGCGTCCGACCATGCGGTCGCGCAGGCCGGCGAGCCAGCCTGTCTGGCCTTCGGGCAGCGTGGCCAGGTAGCGGCGCACGCCGTCCACGAACAGCAGCTCGGCCAGCTTGCCGAGCACGGCGGACGAGCCGACGCCGCTGTGTGCGAATTCCTCGGCGGCTCGCCGGAACGAGCTTTCTATCCACTCGCCGCCGGTACCGTCGCGCACGCCGAGCTTGAGTAGGGTGGGCAGGGTGTGCAGCAGCGGATTCTGCGGTACCTCGCAGCCGATATAGCCGCACACGATATGCGTCGGCTCACCGCCGCCGCCGTAGCGCAACGTGGCAGGCGCCTGATCGGTCGGCGCCTCCACACGGTCGTCGATGACCACGGGCCGGAGCCCCGGGGCGCTGCCCAGCACGTGCCCATCGTTGCGCGGCAAGAGCACGATTTCGCCGGCGCAGGCTTCCAGGGGCGGCGCATCGCCGACGCCCACGACCATGCGGCCAGCGATGATGTAGTGATAGGCGATGAGGTGCGCGGGCATCCTGCCCTGCTCGCCGAACTCCTCCGGCCCGACCTGCGACACCACGCACCACGGCGCGGTGAATTCGGCGTTCAGAAAAACCCCGCCGGAGAAACGCACGGCGGCAAACACCTCGGAAAGGGCATCCACGACTTCCCTCCTGGCAGCAATCCTGTGAGTGGTCTGCCCCGCAAATAGCGGAACATGAAAACTTGTCTTCGCGCGCCTGGCGTTGTTGCTCATCCTCGCGATAGCTGGCTATCGCTGCGGTTCGCGCCTAGCCAGCCGCGCAAATCCGGCGTTTTCATTATGTTCCGCCATTCACGGGGCAGACCACTAGTCCCGGCGTTTCGGACAAATTTTCCGGCGCCACGAGCCTGTCCGGACAAATGTGCACCGATTATCTTGACGTCGTGCGCTGAACCCGGCGGCTTTACCGGGTTACGACGCCGATTGACATCAATTCGTTCCCCCACAACCCATAGGAGAAACACCATGATCCAGTACGACGACCTGAACCTTGCCCATTCCGGGGCCGACGCTGATAGCCTGGCCCACTACCGGCGTGCCCTGCGCCAGTTCGAGTGCTACATCGAAGATCCGGTGGCCAGCATCGATGCCGCCATCGCCGCCCGCCCGGATTTCGTCATGGCGCACGTGTTCAAGGCTTACCTGTTCCTGATCGGCACCGAACCTGAGGCCATCGCCCCGGCCCGCGATTTCCATGCGGCGGCGGCCCGGCTGCCGGCCAATGCGCGCGAGCGCGGCCACATCGAGGTCGTCGGCCATTTGCTCGCCGGGCACTGGCATCGCGCCGGCCGGGCGCTCGAGGATATCGCCATCGACAACCCGACCGACATCGTCGCCCTGCAGATCGGGCATCTGGTCGATTTTTACGTCGGCAACTCGCGCATGCTGCGCGACCGCATCGCCCGCGCCCTGCCGTCCTGGTCGAAGGCGATGCCCGGCTATCACGCGCTGCTCGGCATGCACGCGTTTGGCCTTGAAGAATGTGCCGACTACACCCGCGCCGAGGCCCAGGGCCGCACGGCGGTCGAGCTCGAACCACGCGACGGCTGGGCGCAGCATGCGGTGGCGCACGTGATGGAAATGCAGTGCCGGCAGGCAGACGGCATCGCCTGGATGCGCGCCGACCCGGCGGCCTGGTCGACCGACAGCTTCTTCCAAGTTCATCTGTGGTGGCACCTTGCGCTCTACCACCTTGAACTGGGCGAGATCGACGAGGTGCTGGCCCTGTTCGATGGCCCCATCCACGGCGATCGTTCGACCGTGGTGCTGAACATGATCGACACCTCCGCCATGTTGTGGCGCCTGCACCTGCGCGGCATCGATGTTGGCCGGCGCTGGGAAACGGTGGCCGACGGCTGGCGGCCATTTGCCCGCGCCGGCAACTACGTCTTCAACGACGTGCATGCGGTGATGGCTTTTGTCGGCGCGCGGCGCCTCGATGCGATCGACGAGGTGCTCGATGCGCAGCAGAAGGCGATGCAGGGCACGGACGACAATGCAACCTTCACCCGCGAGGTCGGTCACCCGGTGACGCTGGCGCTCAAGGCATTCGGCGAGGCACGCTACGACGAAACCGTGCGCCTGATTCGCCCGCTGCGTGAAATCGCCCACCGCTTCGGCGGCAGCCACGCCCAGCGCGATCTGCTCGACCTGACCCTGATCGAGGCTGCGCTACGCTCCGGGCAGCGGGCGCTGGCGGCAGCGCTGTGTACCGAGCGACTCACCGCGCGCCGGCACAGCCCGCTGACTCGCCAGCTGGTCGCCCGCGCTGAGCCGCTGCGCGCAGCGGCCTGAGCAAGCACGGCGAACGAAGAAGCCGGCATGATGCCGGCTTCTTCTCGTTCACACTCGCTCCGAATTCACTACAGCCTGCGATGCCGGACGATGAATTGAACCGGACCGCTCCCTGACGATCAGATAGCCTGTAGAGGTCGACACTGCGCCTGGACCGGGCGTCTTTTGCGTTCGCCGCTGGACTGCGCAGCGACTCAATGAAGCGAGGAGTCAGACACGGCATGGACGGTATCTTCATCAGCTACCGACGCGATGATTCAGCAGGCTACGCCGGGCGTCTGTACGACCGACTGGCCGGACACTATGGCGCCGAGCGCGTGTTCATGGATGTCGAAGGCATCGAGCCTGGCGCCGACTTTGTCGAGGCGATTGAAGCCGCGGTAAGCTCATGCCGGGTGCTCATCGTCATCATCGGCAATGAGTGGACCAAGGCTAGCGATGCCGCCGGACGCCGACGGCTCGACGACCCGAACGATTTCATCCGGCTTGAGACGGGAGCCGCATTGCAGCGTGGGATACGGGTGGTGCCGGTACTGGTGGAAGGCGCGGTCATGCCCCATGTCGACGAACTTCCCGAAGAGATCAAGTCGCTCGCTCGCCGGCAGGCGATTGA